>NZ_JBFBHG010000010.1:0-116677 GCF_040685095.1 Microbacterium sp. NPDC089189 | reverse complement strand
CGCGCCGAGACCGTGGGTTGAACCCACGGTCTCGGCGCGAAAGTGCTGTCTCGCGGGTCGGGGAGGGGTTAGAGGGAGGCGGTCGAGCCTAGGCCGATGTTCTCGTCGTAGTCGATGTCCTTGGTCTCCTTCGACAGGAGGAGGGCGATGAGGGTCAGCACCGCGGAACCCGACAGGTAGAGACCCACGAGCCACGGCTGTCCGTCGGCGGCGGCCCAGAGGCCCAGCGCGATGGAGGGGGCGACCGCCGCGCCGAGGATCGACGACACGTTGTACGAGATGGCCGAGCCGGTGTAGCGGACGTTCGTCGGGAACAGCTCCGGCAGGAGCGCGCCCATCGGTCCGAACGTCGCGCCCATGAGCACGAAGCCGAAGATGAGGAACGCCTGCGTGAGGGCGCCCGAGAACTTGGGGTCGGCCGCGGGCAGCAGGAACATGTTGAACGTCAGCCCGAACACGATGATGCCGACGGTCACCCAGATCAGCAGCTTGCGGCGCCCGATCGCATCGGCCACGGGGCCCGAGAGCAGCGTGAAGATGCCGAAGAACACCACGCCGATGATCTGCATGAGCACGAAGTCGATGTAGCCGTAGCCCTGACCCGCGATGTAGCCGGCGGCGTCGAACGCCGTCCCGGATGCGTCGGCCGCGGCCTGCGCTCCCTCGAGCGTCGCCTTCGTGCCGTAGGTGAGGGTGAAGTTCGTCATCAGGTAGAACAGCACGTACGTGGCCAGCATGATGAACGTGCCCAGGATGAGGGCGCGCCAGTGGCCGCGGATGACCTCGCCGAGCGGGAACTTGCGGATCGCGCCCTGCTGCTTGGCCTTCGAGAAGGTGTCGGACTCGACGAGCTTGAGCCGCACCCACAGGCCGATGATCACCATGACGGCCGAGAACAGGAACGGGATGCGCCATCCCCACGCCAGGAAGGCCTCGGAGCGCTGCGCGGTGCCGTCGGGATGCGGCAGCGCGAAGTTGATCACCAGGAACACGGTGTTCGCGATGATGAAGCCGATCGGGGCGCCCAGCTGCGGGAACGTGCCGTACCAGGCGCGCTTTCCCTTCGGTGCGTTCTCGGTGGCGACCAGCGCCGCTCCGGACCACTCGCCGCCGAGCGCGAAGCCCTGCGCGAGGCGCAGGAAGAGCAGCAGCAGCGCCGCCCACCATCCGATGGCGTTGAAGTCCGGCAGGCAGCCGATGAGGAACGTCGCGATGCCCATCGTGAGCAGCGAGGTGACCAGCGTCGCCTTGCGCCCGAACTTGTCGCCGAAGTGCCCGAAGACGAACGCGCCGATGGGGCGCGCGACCATCGCGGCACCGAAGACGCCGAACGAGGCGAGCAGCGAGGTGGTCTCGTTGCCGGTGGGGAAGAAGAGGATGGGGAAGACGAGGACGGCGGCCGTGGCGTAGGCGTAGAAGTCGTAGAACTCGATCGTGGTGCCCACGAGGCTGGCGGTGATGACGCGCGTGCGCGAGTTCACGGGTGCCGTCGTGGCGGCGGGGGAGGAGGACATGCGGAGAGGACCTGTCGGGGGGAGAGCGGGATCGTTCTCGTGGAACGCGCCGGCGGCGAGGGCCCGAGCGGGGGTGGTGCTCAGGGCGTCACATCGCTGGGTCACCGGAGCGCCGACGGCGTGTCCGGCGCGCGATCGAACAGTCTACGCCCGCGCCGGAGCCCCGCGGTCGCCGTGAACGACGGATGCCCGCGCCCCGCCGGAGAGGCGGGATGCGGGCATCCGGGAACGGGGCGTCGGGGTCAGCGCCAGAGCACCGCGATGGCGGCGTTGGCGAGGGTGAGCACGCCCACCGACCAGAAGAGCGCGGACGGCAGCGAGCCGGTGCGGCGCTGACGCGCGGACCCGATGCCGAGGACGGCGCCGATGACCAGCAGCACGACGAGCTTCACCCCGATCTTGATGTAGTTCGGTTCGTAGTCGATGCCCCACGGGGCGGCCAGCGCGAGGCCGGCGACACCCGCGACGAGCAGGCCGTAGGTCATCAGACGGGTGACGCGCACGCGCTTTCCGACGGCTTCGACCACCCATGCTCCGAACAGGACGGCGAAGCCGACGAGGTGCACGAGAAGGACGAGGTGGCGCAGGATCTCCATGCCCGCCACCATACCTTATGTATGACTGAAGGTTTTGCTCAGGAGCGCAGCGCGCGCAGCAGCAGCGCCGTGCGCAGCGCGGCGTCCGCCGCCTCAGCGCCCTTGTCCTCGGTCGAGCCGGGAAGACCCGCGCGGTCGATGCCCTGCTGCTCGGTGTCGAGCGTCAGCACGCCGAACCCGACCGGCTTGCCGGTGTCGAGGGCGACGCGGGTCAGGCCGTCGGTGGCCGCCGACGAGACGAACTCGAAGTGCGGGGTGCCGCCGCGGATGATGACGCCCAGGGCGACCGCCGCGTCGGCGCCGGCCTCCAGCGCGGCCTTCGCCGCGACCGGGAGCTCGAACGATCCGGGGACGCGGACGACCGAGAACTCGGCGCCGGAGGCGGCGAGCACGCGCTCGGCGCCCGCGATCAGACCGTCGCTGATGACGGTGTGCCAGGTGCCCGCGACGACGACGACCCGCAGGCCCGCGGCGTCGATCGGGGTGGTCTCGGGTGCTCCGTGTCCGCTCATCGGCTGGTGTTCTCCTTCATCTGGGCGAGCGCGTCGGCGAGGTCGGCATCGGGGATGACGTGACCCATCCGGTCGCGCTTGGTGGCGAGGTACTGGTGGTTGTTGGGGCCGACGCCGACGAGCAGCGGCACCTGCTCGATCACGTCGAGGCCGAGCGCGCGCAGCTGGTCGACCTTGTCGGTGTTGTTGGTGAGCAGGCGCACGCGCTCGACGCCGAGATCGGCCAGGATCCCGGCGGCCGCGGCGTAGTCCCGCGCGTCAGCGGGCAGGCCCAGCGCCAGGTTCGCGTCGACCGTGTCGAAGCCGCGCTCCTGCAGGCTGTAGGCGCGCAGCTTGTTGATGAGGCCGATGCCGCGCCCCTCGTGGCCGCGCATGTAGACGACCACGCCGCCCTCGCGCTCGATCGCGTCCAGCGCCGCATCCAGCTGCGGTCCGCACTCGCACTTGAGCGAGCCGAACGCCTCGCCGGTCAGGCACTCGGAGTGCACGCGCACGAGCGGGGCGTCGGACAGCTCGCCCTTCACGACCGCCACGTGGTCGGTGCCGGTGACGCGATCCTTGTACGCGAGGAAGCGGAACTCGCCGTGCGAGGTCGGCACGGTGGCCTCGGCGCGCAGGCTCACCCGGCGCCGGTGCGCGGGCTCGGCGGGTGCGTCCTCGCGGGGATCGACCTCGCGGAGGTGGGCCACGAGCTGCTCGATGGTGACGACCGGGATGCCGTCGCGCTCGCCGAGGGCGAGAAGACCGGGCAGGCGCATCATGCTGCCGTCCTCGGCGACGATCTCGGCGATCGCGCCGACGGGCTGGAGCCCCGCGAGCTGCATGAACTCCACCGCGGCCTCGGTGTGCCCGCCGCGCTCGCGCACGCCGCCGTCGACGGCGCGAAGCGGCAGGATGTGGCCGGGACGGTTGACGCTGGTGGGCAGCGACGTCGGATCGGCCAGCACGTTCAGGGTGTGCGCCCGATCGGCGGCGCTGATGCCGGTCGTGACGCCCTCGGCGGCGTCGACGCTGACGGTGTAGGCCGTTCCGCGGGCGTCCTGGTTGACCTCCACCATGGGCGGCAGGTCGAGCCGGTCCGCCCAGTCGGCGGGCATGGGTGCGCAGATGAAGCCGCTCGACCAGCGCACGGTCCAGGCGATCGCCTCGGGGGTGGCGAGCTGGGCCGACAGGATGACGTCGCCCTCGTTCTCGCGGTTCTCGTCGTCGGCGACGATGATCGGGCGCCCCTCGCGCAGTGCCGCGAGGGCTTCGGGGATGGTACTGAGACTCATCGGGAGCCCCCTTCGATCGTGCCGGCGGGCGCCGGCGTGAATGCGAGCAGGCGCTGCACGTGCCGCGCCAGGATGTCGGTCTCGAGGTTCACCGGGTCTCCCGGTGCGCGTGCGCCGAGCGTCGTGGCCGCGAGCGTCTCGGGGATGAGCGAGACCTCGAACCAGGGTTCGGCCGCATCCGCCGCGCTGACGGCGCTGACGGTGAGCGAGACGCCGTCGAGGGCGATGGAGCCCTTGTCGACCACGAGAGGGGCGAGGTCGGCGGGCAGAGAGATGCGCACGACGCTCCACTGGGCGCCGGGACGGACCTCGAGGATGCGGCCCGCACCGTCCACGTGACCCTGCACGATGTGGCCGCCGAGGCGCCCGTGCGCTGCCGTGGCGCGCTCGATGTTCACGGCGGTGCCGGGGGCGACGCCGCCGATGGTCGTCACATCCAGCGTCTGGCGCATGACGTCGGCCGTGAACCAGTCGTCGCCGCGGTCGATCACGGTGAGGCAGACGCCCGAGACCGCGATCGAGTCGCCGTGTCCGGCATCCGACACCGCGAGCGGGGCGCGCACGGTGAGGCGCACGCCGTCTCCGGCGGGCGACACCGCGGTGACGGCGCCGATCTCTTCGATGATTCCGGTGAACATCAGCTCACTCCTTCTGACGGGTCGTTCGCCGCGGCGGCCTCGTCCGCGGAGGTGTCGGGACGCAGCACGATGAGCAGGTCGTCGCCGAGGCGACGCACCTCATCGAGGCGGAGGCGGTGGGCGGCCGAGATGTCGGGCACGCCGATGTCCTGGATCGCCACCCGGGGGCCGCCGAGGAGGACCGGCGCCACATAGGCGAGGATCTCGTCGGCCAGTCCCTCGCGCAGCAGAGCGCTCTGCAGCGACGGCCCGCCCTCCACGAACACCCGGTGCACGCCGCGCTCGCCGAGCGAGCGCAGCACGTCGTGGAGGTCGTGCGTGCGGTAGTGCCACAGCTCGCGGGGATGCGCGTGGATGCGGAGGGACGCGGGGAGATCGCGCGTGCCGATCACGACGGGCTGCGGCTGCGCGTCGCGGCTCGTCCCGTCCGGGTTCCGGGCGGTCAGCGAGGGGTCGTCGGCGAGGACGGTGCCTGTTCCGGCGACGATGGCGTCGGCGGCGCCGCGGCGCCGGTGCACGTCCTCGCGAGCCGTGGGTCCGGTGATCCACTGGCTCGATCCGTCGGCGGCGGCCGCGCGGCCGTCGAGGCTCTGCGCCCACTTGAGGGTGACGTGCGGGCGGCCGCGCCGCTGCAGGCCGGTCCATGACGAGAGCAGGGCGTGGGCGTCGTCGGCGAGAAGGCCGGACTCGACCTCGACCCCGGCGGCGCGGAGCCGCTCGGCGCCGCCTCCGGCCTCGGGCGTCGGATCGGCCATGGCGTAGACGACGCGCGCCACCCCGGCCTCGATCAGCGCCACCGCGCAGGGCCCGGTGCGTCCGGTGTGGTTGCACGGCTCCAGGGTGACGATCGCCGTTGCGCCGCGGACGGCATCCGGATCGGCGTGCGCGAGCGCGTCCACCTCGGCGTGCGCGGTGCCGGCCCCGTGGTGCCATCCTTCGGCGATCACCTCGCCGTCGGGCGAGAGCAGCACCGCCCCGACCTGCGGATTGACTCCGAGCGGGCCGCGACGGGCCAACTCCAACGCACGCGCCATGGCGCTGCGTTCGACGTCGCTACCCGGCATTCGACCCTCCTCATCGGCGGGCTCCGGGGACGCTCGACGCGTCGCGGATACCGCGACGCGTTCGTGCTGCCTCTCATCCGGACTCGCGATCCTCTCGGATCGCATCACCGTCGGTCCCGGAGTTCCACCGGATCGGCGATCGGCACCCTGTCGGGGGCCTCACGCTCGCGGACTATCACCGCCGGTTCGGATTCTCACCGACCCCGGAGCACGTTCTGCACTGAGTGTAGCCAACAGCGCAGCGGCGATTTCATTCCCGGGACACGTGCCGACATGCGGCTCAGGAGGCCGCCTCGGCGAGCGCGTGCGCCGACGGCGCGTCGATGACGAGGTCGGTCACGAGACCAGCGGCCAGCGCCCCGCGCACGCTCGCGAGTTTCGAGGCGCCCGCCACGATGCAGATGCGTCGCGGCACTCGGGCAAGCAGCGCCAGGTCGGGGCCGGTGGCGCGGGCGTTCAGTGCGATGTCGGCGCTCGAGCCGTCGGCCCGGTAGAAGACGGTGGCGACGTCCCCCACCACCTGCTCCCGTTCGAGCTCCGCCAGGTCGTCGGGCTCGAGATAGCCGCCGGCGTACACGTGGCTGGGCACCGGAGACCCCGACGCCCCCACGCTGAACACGACGGCATCCATCTCCGTCTGCGCATCGAGGATGCGGCGCATGCTGCGCTCGCGCCAGAGCGCCGTCTTGGTGGCCGGGTCGTCGAAGAAGGCGGGGACGGGGAACTGCTGCACCTGGGCGGTGAAGGCGCGACCGAAGCGGCGCAGGATCTCGCTCGCGTAGCCGAGACCGGTCGTGCGGGTGTTGCCCGAGCCGTTGAGCTGCACGAACCGGGTGCCGGTCGTGGGCGTCGACACCAGCTGACGGCTGACGGCGGCGATCGTCGATCCCCAGGCCACCCCCACCGTCTGGTGCGACCCGATATGGGCGGCGAGCACATCCGCCCCGGTCGCGGCCACGAGGTCGAGCTGCTCGACGTCGCTCGCCTCCTGGCGCACGGCCGCCGTGTGCACCGCGATCCCGTACCGCGCCCGCAGCGCCCGCGCCGCGGCCTGCGGGGCGTCGCGGGGCGAGCGGATGCGGATCTCCACCAGCCCGCGGTCGCGGGCATAGCGCAGCAGGCGCGACACGGTGGAGCGCGAGACGCGCAGGCGGTGCGCGATGGATTCCATCGTCTCGCCGTGCAGGTAATGCGCGGTCGCGGCGGCCAGGGCGGCTTCGTCCTGCTGGCTGGTGGGGGCGGGCATCCGCCCAGTGTGCACGTTCGTGCACGCGGATTGCAACGATGGTGCAGATGATCGAGCATGGGAGGGCGGCGCACCCGACGCCGCGGTGAGAAGGATGAGATGTCGATGGATGCGGTGCGCCCCACCTGGCGCCGACTGACCGAACGCCCCGAGGCCGACGTGGTGATCGTCGGCGGCGGCATCAACGGTCTGGCCACCTTCCGCGACCTCGCGATGCAGGGCGTGGACGTCGTGCTCGTCGAGCGCGGCGACTTCGTCAGCGGTGCGTCGGCGGCGTCGTCCCACATGATCCACGGCGGCGTCCGGTACCTCGAGAACGGCGAGTTCCGTCTCGTCCACGAAGCGGTGGTCGAGCGCAACAGCCTGCTGCGCATCGCCCCGCACTACGTGCGTCCGCTGCGCACCACCATCCCGATCTTCTCCACGTTCTCCGGCATCCTCTCGGCGCCGTTGCGGTTCCTGCGCCACGGCGGCGGCGCGCCCAAGGAACGCGGCGCGGTGCTGATCAAGGTCGGCCTGGTCATCTACGACTCCTTCTCCCGCGGCGGCGGACGCGTGCCGCGGCACACCTTCCACGGTCGCCGTCGCTCGCGCGAGATCCTGCCCGAGCTGAACCCCGACGTGCGCTACACCGCCAGCTACTGGGACGCCTCGATCCACGACCCCGAGCGCCTCGCGCTCGACGTGCTGCACGACGCCCGCGCCGCGGGCGGCGAGAAGGCCCGCGCGGTCAACTACGCCGGCGTCGTGGCGGCGCGGGACGGCGGGGTCCTGATCCGGGACGAGGAGTCCGGTGAGGAGGTCGTCGTCTCGGCCCGCGTCGTCGTCAACGCGACGGGGCCCTGGACGGATCTCACGAACGAGCTGTTCGGCGCGCCCACGCAGTTCATGGGCGGCACGAAGGGGTCGCACATCGTCGTCGACAACCCGCGGCTCCTGGCCGCGACCGCCGGCCGCGAGATCTTCTTCGAGCACAGCGACGGGCGCATCGTCCTCGTCTACCCGCTCAAGGACCGGGTGCTCATCGGCACGACCGACCTCGAGCACGACATGCACGATCCGATCGTGTGCACCGACGCCGAGGTCGACTACTTCATCGAGCTCGTGCGCCACGTGTTCCCCGACGTGCCCGTCGAGCGCGAGCAGATCGTGTACCGGTTCTCGGGTGTGCGCCCGCTGCCGGGACACGGCGACATCGCCCCCGGCTTCGTCTCCCGCGACTACCGCATCGAGCGCGCCGACCTGCCGGGATCCGCGGGGCGCACGCGCACGCTCAGCCTCGTCGGCGGCAAGTGGACCACGTTCCGCGCGCTCGCCGAGCATCTGTCGGATCGCGTGCTGGGGGAGCTCGGGGCATCGCGTCGACGCTCCACGGCCGGCGTTCCGATCGGCGGCGGAACCGACTTCCCGACCTCGCCGCGCCGGCGCGCGGAATGGGTCGAGCGCCACGCGGGCGCGGTTCCCGCGGTGCGGGTGCAGGAACTCCTGGCGCGCTACGGCACCCGGGCGACCGAGGTGATCGACGCGATCGCGGCCGACACGACCGACGCACCGCTGGCGTCGGCGCCGGCGTACTCGAGCGCAGAGCTGCGCCACCTCGCCGCCGCCGAGGACGTGCGCCACCTCGCCGACCTGCTGCTGCGCCGCACCAGCCTCGCCTTCACGGGCGGGGCGATCGCGGCCGCCGAGGAGATCGCCGGCGTCGTCGCTCCGGTGCTGGGATGGGACGACGAGCGGACGACGGACGAGGTAGCCGCCGGCATCGCCGCGGTGCGCGCCGCCGAGCCGTCGGACGGCGCGGACGCGCGTCGGGATGCCGCCGCGACCGCGGCGTCCTGACGACCACGACATAATCGAGCACGGACCGGCGCCCGCCGGGACGGAGAGGAAACGGCGACGTGGCCGACCATGTGATCGCCCTCGACCAGGGCACGACATCCACACGCGCGATCGTGTTCGATGCGGAGGGACGCATCGTCGCGTCGGCCGCACGCGAGCACGCGCAGATCTTCCCGCGCGCCGGATGGGTCGAGCACGATGCCGACGAGATCTGGCAGAACGCCGCCGGGGTGCTCGAGGCGGCGCTCGCCGAGGCGGGTCTGGTCGCCGCCGACATCGCGGCGCTGGGCATCACCAACCAGCGCGAGACGGCCGTCGTGTGGGACCGCCGCACGGGGCGGCCGGTGCACAACGCGATCGTGTGGCAGGACACGCGCACGCAGGTGCTGCTGGATCGCCTCGGGGGCGAGGGGGGCGACCGCGACCGGTTCGCCGACGAGACGGGACTGCCGCTCGCGACGTACTTCTCGGCATCCAAGGTGACCTGGATCCTCGACCACGTCGAGGGCGCGCGCGACGCGGCCGAGGCGGGCGACCTGCTGTTCGGCACGATCGACAGCTGGCTGGTCTGGAAGCTGACCGGCGGCGCGCGGCACATCACCGACGTGACCAACGCGAGCCGGACGCTGCTCATGGACCTGGCCTCCCTGGCCTGGTCGGAGCGGATGACCGAGACGTTCCGCATCCCCGCCGCGATGCTGCCGGAGATCGTGTCGTCGTCGGCCGTGCTGGGCGAGATCACCGAGGTGGATGCCCTCCGCGGCGTCGCGATCGCGGGCATCCTCGGCGATCAGCAGGCGGCCACGTTCGGGCAGGCGGCCTTCGACGCGGGTGAGTCCAAGAACACCTACGGCACCGGCAACTTCCTGCTCGTCGGCACGGGCGAGCGCATCGTGCGCTCCCAGCACGGTCTGCTCACCACGGTCGCCTACCGCATCGGCGACGAGCCCGCCCACTACGCGGTCGAGGGGTCGATCGCGGTCACCGGCTCGCTGGTGCAGTGGCTGCGCGACAACCTGGGGCTGATCTCCGAGGCGTCCGAGGTGCAGACCCTCGCCGAGACCGTGCCCGACAACGGCGGCGCGTACTTCGTGCCCGCGTTCTCGGGACTGTTCGCGCCGTACTGGCGGCCGGATGCGCGCGGGGCGCTCGTGGGGCTCACCCGCTACGTCACCCGTGCGCACATCGCGCGCGCGGCGCTCGAGGCGACCGCCTTCCAGACGCTCGATGTCATCACAGCGGTCGAGGCCGACACGGGGAAGCCGCTCGAGGAGCTCCGCGTCGACGGCGGCATGACGCGCAACGGACTGCTCATGCAGTTCCAGGCCGACGTCCTGCAGATCCCGGTCGTCCGCCCCGAGATCGTCGAGACCACGGCGCTCGGAGCCGCGTACGCGGCGGGGCTCGCGACCGGGGTGTGGACCTCGTTCGAGGAGTTGCGCGGCCACTGGCGCGAGGGGGAGCGCTGGGAGCCGCAGATGGATGCCGAAGAACGCGACCGGCGCGTGCGGATGTGGCAGAAGGCGGTGCGCCGTTCGTTCGACTGGGTCGACACCGACGCCCGCATCCTCATGGGCACCGCCGACTGACGCGCTACTTGAGCAGACGCGACAGGCGGCGGTCGGCAAGGATCTTGCCGGCGGTCTGACACGTGGCGCAGTACTCGAGCGAGTTGTCGGCGAAGAACACCGATCGCACCTCGTCGCCGCAGACCGGGCACGCCTCACCGCGCCGGCCGTGCACCCGCATCCCGCGTCGTTTGGCGTCCTTCAGCTCGGCGGGCGGCTTGCCGGATGCGGTCGCCACCGCCTCGCGCACCGTGTCGCCGATCGCGGCGTACAGCGTGTCGATCTCGGTCTCGTCGAGCGTGCTCGCCAGGGCATAGGGCGACAGGCGCGCGACGTGCAGGATCTCGTCGGAGTAGGCGTTGCCGATGCCGGCGATGATCGACTGATCGCGCAGCACGCCCTTGATCTGCGTGCGGCGATCGGCCAGCAGCGCCGCGAGCACGTCGCGGGTGAAGTCCGGGCCGAGCGGGTCGGGGCCGAGGCGGGCGATGCCGGGGACATCGCCGGGATCGCGCACGGTGTAGACGGCCAGCGACTTCTTGGTGCCCGCCTCGGTCAGGTCGAACCCCGAGTCGTCGTCGAAAGAGACCCGCAGCGCGATGGGCGACCGTCCCGGCTTCACGGGCGTCGTCGGTGCGGTGTCGTACCACCGCAACCACCCCGCTTTGGCGAGGTGGAAGATCAGCGAGACGCCCGCCGCCGTGGCGATCTCGACGAACTTGCCGTGGCGTCCCACCGCCGTCACGCTCGCGCCCTCGAGGACGTCGAGCGGCGGGTCGTAGGTCTTCAGCGCCGAGATCGCCACCGCGCGGACGCGGGCGAAACTCCGCCCGGTCAGTCGATCGTCGAGGAACGACACCAGGCCCTGCACCTCGGGCATCTCGGGCATGGTGTCATCCTGTCACCGGCCCGCGACATCCGCTCAGATCGGGATCGGCCAGGACGACGGCGTCCGCGGGTCCGCGGCCAGCAGGCCCGCGATCCATCCGTCGCTGCGTTCTCCGTAGCCGTTGCGCAGCGCGCCGCGGAGCGTCCCCTCGTAGCGGAACCCCGTCGCGCGCGCGACGCGGGCGCTCGCCGCGTTGCCGACGGCGGCGCGCCATTCGACGCGGTGCAGCTCGGCGCCCTCCGGCGCGAATCCCCAGTCGAGGACGGCGGTGACGGCCTCGGTCATGAAGCCGTGCCCCCGTCCCGCGGCCGTCGACCAGTAGCCGATCTCGCCGGTGCCCGAGCCGTCCAGGCCGTGGAGGCCGACGATGCCGGTCAGTGTGCCCTGGTGGCGCAGCGCCCACCGCGGGTTGCTGCCGTCCTCCCACTGGCGGGTGCACCGGGCGACGAACTCCTCGGCGTCGCTGTGCGAGTAGGGGAACGGGATCGTGGTGAAGCGAGCGATCTCGGGATCCTGCAGCGCACGGTGGATCGCATCCACATCGGCCGAGTCGGGGACCGAGAGCACGAGGCGAGGGGAGCGGAGCGTTGCGGGTGCCACGCCGCAACGCTACCGCGGCCCCTCAGGCCCCGAAGAAGGCGGATGCTCCGATGCGCGGCATCAGCAGGTGCAGCTGTGTGACGTGTGCCGGGGTGAGCGCCGCCGGCTCGGACACCTGCCGCACCCGCACCCCGGTCGTCGATCTGCCGACGGCTCGACGCTGTCGGCCGTGGAGAATGGTGTCCGCCGACCGCGTACCGTCGTGATCGACGCCACGCTCGACGACCCCCGGCTGGAGGTCACGGCGCACCGGGAGCCCTGGGATCCAGGGCACGCGGTCGGTCCTGGCCGCGAACGGGAGAGGGATACTGCGATGAGCCGGGTCGTTGCTGATGAGCGGCTGTGGAATGGGCTGCAGGAGTACGTGCGGCAGACGATGGGCTACGTCGGCATCTTCAAGATGCTCGGGCTGCGGTCCGAGGACGAGGCCGGACCGCACTGGCTATCTCGGGTGCGTCCGATGATCGAGGCGCTCGCGGCGGTCGTCCCGGCATCCATGGTGGGTCCTGCTCGCTTGGCACTGCCGGATGGGGTCTCGGTGCAATTGACGATCCACGGCTGCATCATCTCTGTCGCGGATTCGCCTCGCTGGACGACGGGGATGAATTGCGATCCGACGGCGGTCACGCTGGCCGCTCTCGGGAGGCAGCGCTGGGGGGACGCCTGGGTGGGGTCGCTCGGATCCGCTCCTGGACGTCCGGTGGTGATTCGAACGCCAGGATCTTTCGGAGAAGAGACCTACCCGTGGGTGGCGCAGAATCCCGGCGGTCCAGCGCCGTACACGACCGCGGCTTCGGAGGACGATGCCCGTCTGGCCGCGGTAGCAGAGGAGCGCGGTGGCGTCGCTGTGCGCGAGCTGTTCGTCGAGTTCGAGGGGAGCTCTTCATGAGCGATCCGAGGGCCCTGCCGCTCATCCGCGGTGACGGCCGCGATCAGCTCACGCACGGTGGCCGGGTCACGGTGATGTCGGGCACGGGCCCCTACGGTGAGTTGCCGGTCGCGGCGAAGTAACGGTCGAGAAGAATCATCATTCCGGTTGCGTGCCACCACGCCGGGGAGACCTGTCCCGCCGACATCCCGTGTCCCGGATCGAGGCGTTCGACGTACAACGGCGTGGCCGACTCGTTCAGCGCGACTCCGGTGGCATCCCGCCACGCATCCTCGACGACACGTTGGAACGCCCAACGGCTCGCGGGGAGTTCGATCGCCTCCAGCGCGGATTGCAGCTCGCGCCACAGGTGAACGTCGCCACGCACGCCCCACCGAGGCGGCTCGCGTTCGAAGAGGTCGCCGATCGTTGTCCGCGGGGCTGCGGTATCCGAGGTATCGGCTTTCTCGTGCATGAACTCCCCATCCGTCGGCTCGGTCCTCGACCGTATCGCGCGTCGGCGTCGCCGCGTGACGCACGGGCTTCGGACTCGTCAGCTCTGGGCCGGGGTGAGCCAGGGGAGGAGGTGTTCCCGGAAGCGCACCGATTGCTCGATCCACGGGTAGTGTCCGCAGTCGGCGATCACCTCGACGTCGGCATGCAGTGTCGCCGCGTAGTCCCTCACGGGCTGTGCTCCGGTGAGCAGGTCACGATCGCCGCCGATCACCACGGTACGTGGAGGAACCATGGCTCGAATCTGCGCAACGGCATCGTCGGGAATGTCCGTGAACCAGGCCAAGGCTGCCGCCAGGCTGACCGCTCCGACGGCGGCGTGAGCCTGCTCCGCGGAAGTCCACCGTGCGTAGCCGGCGGGAGCCTGTCGAAGGAACGACTCGCGAAACTCTGCTTCCGTTGTGGGGTCGTCGGAGGACATGGCGGCGAGGGCATCGGCGGCCTCACGCGACGCGTACGTGGCCGCAAGCGCATCCGTGTCGGACTCGGTCCCCGTGAGCCAGGTCGCGGGGCGAGGCGAGGGGTGGCGGAGCGTTGCGGTGTCGCGCCGCAACGCTCCGCGGCCCCTCAGGCTTCGGTGAAGGCGGATGCGCCGGTGCGCGGGATCAGCCGCTGCAGCTGTGTCACGTGTGCCGGGGTGAGCTCCGCCAGCTCGGATACCTGCAGCAGCTGCATGGTGCGCACGACCTGCTCGCGCAGGATCTCGATCGTGCGGTCGACGCCCTCGCGTCCGCCTGCCATCAGCCCGTACAGGTAGGCGCGGCCGATGAGGGTGAACTTCGCCCCCATCGCGATCGAGGCCACGATGTCGGCGCCATCCATGATGCCGGTGTCGATCGCGATGTCGACGTCCGAGCCCACCTCGCGCACGACGTCCGGCAGCAGATGGAAGGGAACCGGCGCGCGGTCGAGCTGACGCCCGCCGTGATTCGAGAGCACGATGCCGTCGACGCCGAGGTCGACGAGGCGCCGGGAGTCCTCGACGTTCTGCACGCCCTTGATCACGATCTTCCCGGGCCAGAGCGAGCGGATGATGTCGAGGTCGTCGAACGAGATCGACGGGTCCATCGCCGAGTTCAGCAGTTCGCCGACCGTGCCGCCGGTGGCCGAGAGCGAGGCGAACTCGAGCTTGGGGGTCGTCAGGAAGTCGATCCACCACCACGGGCGGGGGATCGCGTTGACGATCGTGCCGATGCTCAGCTGCGGGGGGATCGAGAAGCCGTTGCGCTTGTCGCGCAGCCGGGCGCCCGCGACCGGCGTGTCCACCGTGAAGAAGAGCGTGTCGAAGTCCGAGGCCGCGGCGCGCTCCACGAGCGCGTACGAGATCTCGCGCTGACGCATCACGTACAGCTGGAACCAGTTGCGACCCGTCGGGTTCGCGGCCTTCACGTCCTCGATCGAGGTGGTGCCGAGGGTCGAGAGGGTGAACGGGATGCCGGCCGCTCCGGCTGCGCCCGCGCCTGCCGTCTCGCCCTCCGTCTGCATCAGCCGGGTGAAACCGGTGGGCGCGATGCCGAATGGGAGCGCCGAGGGGCCGCCGAAGATCGTGGTCGACGTGTCGACGGTCGACACGTCGCGCAGGATCGACGGGTGGAACTCGATGTCCTGGAAGGCCTGCCGCGCGCGGCTGAGCGAGATCTCACCGTCGGCGGCGCCGTCGGTGTAATCGAACGCGGCCTTGGGAGTGCGACGGCGCGCGATGCGCTGCAGATCGGCGATCGTGAGGGCGCCCGCCAAGCGGCGGCGCTTGAGATTCAGATCGATCTTCTTGAACTGCATGAGTTCGAGCAGCTCGACGGGGTTGGGGAGTTGTCTGCGGACGGTGCTCATCGGCATCCTTCGGCGGTGGGCGCGATCTGCCTCGATCGCGGGATATGGTCTGACCTCTGCGCTAGGATAGGCGCGCGTCCCGGCCGAGTCAATCCGGCGGCGCATCGTGCTCGAAGGCGAGAGGATGTTCCGATGACCGATGATCGCAGCCCCGCGTGGGGGCCCGTCCCGCGCACCCGCGCGCACGAACTCGTGGTCCAGGCGATCGAGGACCAGATCATGTCGGGAGCGCTGCGCGTCGGCGATCCGCTGCCGCCCGAGCGAGAGCTCGCCTCCCGGCTCGAGGTCAGTCGCGCGGGAGTCCGCGAGGCCGTGCGCGTGCTCGAGGGCCAGGGGGTCCTCCGGGCGCGCGTCGGCGCCGGTGCCGACGCCGGCACCTTCGTCGCGGCTCTTCCCGACGGGGCGCTCACCCGCTTCCTCCGGCTGCACGTCGCGCTCGCCAACTTCCCGTACGCCGACGTCATCGATGCGCGCGTGATCCTCGAGCGCTCGAGTGCGCGCCTGGCTGCGCTGCACGCGGATGAGGCGGGCATCGCCGCCATCCGCGCCACGCTCGAGACCGGCGCCGATGCGAGCCTCGGTCATGCCGCCTACAACGATGCCGACACGGCGTTCCACGTCGCGATCGCCGAAGCCAGCGGAAACAGGCTCGTGGCCTCGATGACGGTCGCGATCCGCGAGTCGCTGAGCGCCCGCATTCTCGTCGCCCTGCAGGACTACGAGGGCTGGGAGGAACTCGTCGCCACCCTGCACCAGCAGCACCTGGAGCTTCTCGACGCGATCGAGCGCCACGACGCGGATGCCGCCGAGGAGCTGGCGGAGCGGCACATCCGCTTCGCGGAGACCGCCCTCACCAGCGCCTGAGAGGAGCAGAGGTCAGCTGCGGCGCAGCAGACCGATGCGGTCGTAGACGTTCTGGAGCGTGGCGTCGGCAACGGCCGAGGCCTTCGCGGCGTTCGTCGCCAGCACGCGGTCGAGCTCGGCGGGATCGTCCAGGAGCGCCAGCGCGCGCTCGCGCACCGGGCCGAACTCCGAGACGATCACCTCGGCGAGAGCCTTCTTGAAGTCGCCGTACCCGCGGCCGGCGAACTCGTCCTCGATCGCCGGGATCTGGCGCCCGGTCAGGGCGGCGAAGATGACCAGCAGGTTCGAGACGCCGGGCTTAGTCTCGCGGTCGTAGCGCACGACGCCCTCGGAGTCGGTGACCGCCCGCATGATCTTCTTCGCGCTCACTGCGGGGTCGTCGAGCAGCCACAGCACACCCGCATCCGATTCCGCCGACTTCGACATCTTCGCGGTCGGGTTCTGCAAGTCGTAGATGCGCGCCGTCTCCTGCTGGATGACGGGCATCGGCACGCGGAAGGTCTGGCCGTAGCGCGAGTTGAACCGCTCGGCGAGCGTGCGGGTCAGCTCGACGTGCTGCTTCTGGTCGTCGCCGACGGGCACGATGTCGGTCTGGTAGAGCAGGATGTCGGCGGCCATGAGCACCGGGTAGGTGAACAGGCCCACGTTCGTGGCGTCGGCGCCGTAGCGCTGCGACTTGTCCTTGAACTGCGTCATGCGCCCGGCCTCGCCGAAGCCGGTGAGGGTCGAGAGGATCCAGGCGAGCTCCGCGTGCGCCGAGACGTGCGACTGCACGTACAGCGTGGACTTGGAGGGCTCGATGCCGGCGGCGATGTACTGCGCCGCCGTGCGGCGGGTCTTCGCCCGCAGCTCCGCCGGGTCGTTGGGCTGGGTCAGCGCGTGCAGGTCGACGACCGAGAAGAACGCGTCATACGACTCCTGCAGGTCGCGCCACTGCAGCAGCGCCCCGATGTAGTTGCCGATCTGGAGGGAATCGGCCGAGGGCTGCATTCCGGAGTACAGGCGCGCTTTGCTCACCCGACGATTCTACGGACCCGGATGCCCGCCGCTTCGCCGATCCCTCAGACGCCGACCCGGTAGTCGGCGATGACGGGGGCGTGGTCGCTCCATCGCTCGGCGTACGTCGCCGCGCGCGCCACCCGGTAGTCGCTCACGCGCGCCGCCAGGGCCGGGGTCGCCAGGTGGTAGTCGATGCGCCAGCCGGTGTCGTTGTCGAAGGCCTGGCCGCGGTTCGACCACCACGTGTACGGCCCCTCGACCTCGCCGGCGAAGCGGCGTCCGATGTCGATCCACCCGAGGCCTGTGCCCGTCGCGCCGTCGACGCTCGTGACCTCGGCGCCCTCGTCGCCGAGGAAGCGGTCGAAGTAGGCGCGCTCGGCGGGCAGGAAGCCCGCCTTCTTCACGTTGCCCTTCCAGTTCTTGATGTCGAGCTCGCGATGGCCCACGTTGAGATCCCCCGTGACCAGTGCGAGCGCGTCCTCCCGCGCGAGCTCGGCGAGGCGCGTGCTCATCGCGTCGAGGAACCCGTACTTCGCCTCCTGGCGCGGGGTCCCCACCTCGCCGGAATGCACGTACGCGCTCACGACGGTGATCGCTTCGCCGTCGACGGTGACGTCCGCCTCGATCCAGCGTCCGCGGGAATCGACGTCGTCGTCGCCGAGTGCGATGCGCGATGCCGTGATCGGGATGCGGCTGGCCACGGCCACTCCCGAGCGGCCCTTGCTGAGCGACTCGTCGTGCACGATCTGCCAGCCCGGCAGCGCCTGCTCGAGGTGCGACAGCTCGGCGCGGACCTCCTGCAGGGTCAGGATGTCGACATCGGCGGTGTCGAGCCATCCCGCCATGCCGTTGCGGACGGCGGCGCGGATGCCGTTGACGTTGACAGAGGCGATGCGGATGCTGCGAGACACGCCTGCCAGCGTAACCCGCCCCACCGACACGGGAGGGGGCTGGGTAGCCTGGGGGAATGTCCGCGCAGAGGCCCGATCCCTACCGTCCCGAGAACCTCCGTGCCACGCTCGCCGCGGCCCGCCGGATCGCGATCGTCGGGGCGTGGGCGTCGATCGGCTTCCTCATCGTCGTGCTCGCGGTCGAACTGGTTCTCCCGATCGACCGCGCCGTCGCCGTCCGGGACGGCGTGGGCCTGGCCCTCGTCGTCGTCGGCTCCTGGGGGATCCTGGCGGTCGCGAACGCGCTGACCCGCCGCTACCCCGCGGCGGGATCCGCCTTCGGAACGGTGGTCGGACTCATGATCGGGTTCGGCGGCGGGGCGCTGGTGCTGACGCTCGTCCTCGACGCCGTGCTGGCGGCGGGGGTGCTGGCGATCGCCGTTCCCGCCGCGATCGTCCTCTGCATCGTCCTGCCGGGCGTCTACGTGGCCTTCGCCGCCCGCGCGATGCGGGGGCTTCCGCCTCGCGGGTGAGGCACCACGCGGCCCGGCGGTGGTTCGGCCCTCAGGCCGTGACGATCTTCGGCCAGGCCAGCGACGCCTCCGAGCGCGCCTGCTCGAGTGCCTCCGCGCCGATGTCGCCCATGCGCTCGAGGTCGGCCACCTCGTTCTTGAAGAGGTAGTACAGGCTGACGATGAGTCCGATGGCCGAGACGATGAGCCCCACGACGCCGATCGGGGTCACCGGGGGCACGAGCGCGATGGCGCTGACGACCAGACCCGCCAGGCTCGCGCCCGCGCCGATGAGCCCGGCCGTCAGGTTGCTGTAGAACGTGTCGAGCGCCTCGGCGTGATCCTCGAGGACCGCCGAGAGACGCTCGGTGGCGTCCTGCGAGTTGCGCAGCTCGTCGATCTGGTTCTGGAACCGCGCCGCGTACAGGTCGCCCGCTCCGCCGGACCACGAGGTGTCCGCCTTGATGGCGTCGTTCGAGAGCAGGTCGTACGCGCTCTGAAGGAGGTCGGCCGCGCAGGTCTGCCACCGCTCCGCCGCCTGGCGGAGGGCATCGGCATCGCCCCATCCGTACGAGAAGATCTCCTCGACGATCGCGAAGAAGGCATCGACCTTGCGGCAGAACTCGTCCCATTTCTCCAGGGCATCGCCGAGAAGGTTGAGCAGGAAGTCGGGAACCAAGCGGAGCGCCGCGTCGACGGCGCTGGTGAAGCTCTGGATCTTCTCGATGATCTCTTTCAATGCCGCGTCGACCGCGGCGGCTCCGCTGCTCATACGTCGAAGTCCTCTCCGAGCTGGTCGCCGAGTCCTTCGACGGCCGCCATCGTGTCCAGTTCGTACTGCTCGAATTCCTCGGCGATCTCGACCAGCGCGGCCGACAGGCCGGACAGCTGCGCGTGGCCGGCGGTCATCCGGTCGAGCAACTGCGACGCCAGCGCGCGGTATCCGGCCGCCACGCTGATGCCGGCCATCATGAACGCCTCGTTGGGCAGGTCCTGCGCCTGGCCGCACGCGATGGCCTTCTGCAGGTCGCCGGCCGCGGTGTTCCACAGCTTCGCGTCGCCGCGCAGGTCGGCGACGTCGACGGTGATCAGTTCGTCGCTCATGCGTTCAGCACCTCGATGGCCTCGGTGGCCGAGAGCGGCCGTGTCGTGTCGTCGGTCCCGGCCGCATGGCGACGCGCGTCGGCGATGGCCGCCGCCCCATCCCGTGAGATATCGGCGCCGCGGCGACCTTCGGCCTGCCCGGCGTCGACGAGCAGCGCCGTGACGGCGCCGTCGTGCCCGAGCCGGGCCGTGACGATGCCTGCGGGTCCCCGTCCGCTCTGACGCAGCGCCGTGCGCCGCTCCGTCTCGGCGATGAGCGCGTGCAGCCGCTCGGGGAAGTCGGGACGCCGGATGGCGGCGGCGAAGGCCGGGTCGGTGGTGAACGGCTTCAGATCGAGCTGCGGCGGGATGACCGCCGGCGACTCGATGATCTCGTCCCCGGTGCGCAGCGTCGTCTCGTCGTATCGCCGGCTCAGCGCGTCGGTCATGGCGGCGATGACCGCGCCGTTGAGCTCCTCGGCGGGGAGGGTCCGTTCCCACCCGTCCGAGACCTCGAGGGTGACCTCCTCGCCCTCCCATCGCACGCGCACGAGGCCGGAGGGATCCGCTCCCTCGACGAGTCGCTGGGGGTGCAGGCGGGTGGAGACGAGGGCGGCCTCGGTCTCTCGGCCGGACTCGATCAGCGCGTCGAGACGCGCGTGGACATCGATCATGGGATCCGTCACTTTCGTCACCCGGAACGACTCCGAGGGGGCGGGCGGCAGTCCATCCACCCTAATGCGACGGCCGATCACACCCCGGGGGTTGTCCACATCCCGATCAGTCGAGCAGGTCCCGAAGACGCACGGGGACGTCGTCCTCGTCGGGGCCGAGCGCGGACAGATCGTGCCGGGCGCGCTTCTCAGCCCGCGCGGCTCGCGGCTTGCGCCACCACGGGGCGTGCGCGAGCGCATCCTGCGCCTCGCGCACGCGGACGTTCGCGGCGATCCGCATCGCCCGGCGCTCGAGGCGCTCCCGCTCCTGCGGCGAGAGTTCCACGAGCGGCAGGTCGCGATCGCTCGTGGCCACGGCGATCCAGGCCGCGGCGACCAGGAGGACGATGCCGTTGATACGGAACCACAGGAGGAACCCGATGAAGATGGCGAACGTCGCCAGCAGCGGGTTGGAGGGCGTGTAGAGCAGCAGCACACCGGCACCGACCTGCAGGACGGCGAGCGACGCCCCGCCGAGCAGCGAGCCCGGCCAGATACGCCGCCACTTCAGGGACGTGCCGGTGAGGAAGCGGAAGAGGAGGGCGAGCGCGACGGCGTTGATGCCGAACGCCACGATCAGCGTCAACGCCCGCACCAGGACGCTCGACAGTGTCGAATCGAGGGTGAGGTTGAGGGGTGAGAGCACGAGGTCGAGCGCCCAGGTCGTGATCTGCACGAGCAGCGAGCCCACGAGCAGCGCGAGCCCGAAGATGAGCGCGGCGAACAGATCGCGCGCCTTCAGCAGCAGGTAGCTGCGGCTGTCGTACGGCAGACCGAAGGTGTCGCGGACGGCGCGGCGTGCGTAGGTGACGAAGCCGATGGCCGTCCAGACGATCACCACGAGCGCCACGATGCCCGTGACCGTGAGGAGCCCGCCGGAGCTGTTCGCGATGTCCTGCACCTGCTCCGGGCGGATGAGGCCGTGCTCGCTGATGAGCTGCGGGATGTAGCTGTTGATGATGTCGATGAGGCGGTCGACGGCGTCGGGGGCGCCGCCGAGCCACGTTCCGATGATCGCGAACCCCAGATAGATCGCCGCGAAGATCGTGAACAGCGACTGGTAGCTGATGCCGGCGGCCAGGAGGAAGCCGTTGTGCTGCAGGAAGTGACGCCAGACGCGGATCGGGAACCACGCCAGCGTCTTCTGCGTCAGACGCGTCGCGCGCTCGATCGGGTCGTCGAACCGCTCGCGCAGGCTCGCCTGACCCGCCTCCCACCGTGCGCGCAGCGAAGCGTCCGGCTCGAGGATCGGGGGAGGGGGTGCGTTGCGACCCGCCCCATCCCTCTTGTCACTCACGCTGCCACCCTAGCGAGGAGGGGATGCGGCGCGTGCCGCATCCCCTCCTGGATCGTTCGTCTCGCGGGCTCAGCCGCGCAGGACCGCCTGCTTGACCTCGGCGATCGCCTTGGTCACCTCGATGCCGCGCGGGCATGCCTCGGTGCAGTTGAAGGTCGTGCGGCAGCGCCACACGCCTTCCTTGTCGTTCAGGATGTCCAGGCGCACGTCGCCCGCGTCGTCGCGCGAGTCGAAGATGAAGCGGTGCGCGTTGACGATCGCGGCGGGGCCGAAGTACTGGCCGTCCGTCCAGAAGACGGGGCAGGACGACGTGCACGCGGCGCACAGGATGCACTTGGTGGTGTCGTCGAAGCGCTCGCGGTCGACGATCGACTGCACGCGCTCCTTGCCCTTCTCCACGGGGGAGTTGGCGATGAGGAAGGGCTGCACCTCGCGGTACGACGCGAAGAACGGCTCCATGTCGACGATGAGGTCCTTCTCGAGCGGCAGGCCCTTGATCGCCTCGACGTAGATCGGCTTCGAGATGTCGAGGTCCTTGATCAGCGTCTTGCAGGCGAGACGGTTGCGCCCGTTGATGCGCATCGCGTCGGAGCCGCAGATGCCGTGTGCGCAGGACCGGCGGAACGCGAGGGAGCCGTCGACCTCCCACTTGATCTTGTGGAGTGCGTCGAGCACACGGTCGGTGGAGTACACCTCGACGTCGTAGTCGACCCAGCGCGGCTCCTCGTCCGTCTCCGGATTGAAACGGCGCACGATGAACGTGACGAGGAACGCCTGGACGCCGGAGTCGTTGGTCTCCTGCACGTCGGGGGTTGAGGCGGGGGCCTCGACGATGGCGGTGGCGGCCATGCTCAGTACTTCCTCTCCAGCGGCGGGTAGCGCAACTCGCCGGCCTCGTTCTTGGTGAAGACGACGGGCTTCCAATCGAGGCGGATGTGGTCCTCCGGGTGGGAGGAGTGCGCATCGCCCGAGAGGTAGGACATGGTGTGCTTCATGTAGTTCTCGTCGTCGCGCGTCGGGTAGTCGTCGCGCATGTGACCGCCGCGGCTCTCCTTGCGGTTGCGCGCGGCGACGACGACGACCTCGGCGATGTCGAGGAGGAAGCCGAGCTCGACGGCCTCGAGCAGGTCGGTGTTGTACCGCTTTCCCTTGTCGTCGACGTGGACGTTCTTGTAGCGCTCGCGCAGCTCGGCGATGACGAGCATCACGTCGCCGAGCGACTCGTCGGTGCGGAACACCTGGGCCTTGCGGTCCATCTCGTCCTGCAGCGTCTTGCGGAGGACCGCGATGCGCTCGCCGCCCGCGTTGTTGCGCAGGCCCTCGATCATCTCGCGGACCTCCTTCGCGGGGTCCTCGGGCAGGGGCACGAACTCCGCGCCGCCCTGGACGTACTTCACGGCGTTCCGCCCGGCGCGCTTGCCGAACACGTTGATGTCGAGCAGCGAGTTGGTGCCCAGGCGGTTCGAGCCGTGCACCGAGACGCATGCGCACTCGCCGGCGGCATAGAGGCCGGGAACGACCGTCGTGTTGTCGCTGAGCACCTCGGCCTCGACGTTGGTGGGGATGCCGCCCATCGCGTAGTGCGCGGTCGGCATGACCGGGACCGGCTCCACCACCGGGTCGACGCCGAGGTAGGTGCGCGCGAACTCGGTGATGTCGGGCAGCTTGGTCTCGAGGACCTCGGCGCCCAGGTGCGTGCAGTCCAGCAGCACGTAGTCCTTGTGGGGGCCGGCGCCGCGGCCCTCGGCGACCTCCTGCACCATGCAGCGGCTCACGATGTCGCGCGGCGCGAGGTCCTTGATGGTCGGGGCGTAGCGCTCCATGAAGCGCTCGCCCGAGGCGTTGCGGAGGATCGCACCCTCACCGCGGGCGCCCTCGGTGAGCAGGATCCCGAGGCCGGCGAGCCCGGTCGGGTGGAACTGGAAGAACTCCATGTCCTCGAGCGGGAGGCGCTTGCGCCACACGATGCCGACGCCGTCGCCGGTGAGGGTGTGGGCGTTGGAGGTGGTCTTGAAGATCTTGCCGAAGCCGCCGGTCGCGAAGATCACGGCCTTCGACTGGAAGACGTGCAGGTCGCCGGTGGCGAGCTCGTAGGCCACCACGCCGGCGATCTTCGTCGTCCCCTCGTCCTCGACGGTGATGAGGTCGAGCACGTAGAACTCGTTGAAGAAGTTGATGCCGAGCTTCACGCAGTTCTGGAACAGCGTCTGCAGGATCATGTGGCCGGTGCGGTCGGCGGCGTAGCAGGCGCGACGCACCGGGCTCTTGCCGTGATCGGCGGTGTGCCCGCCGAAGCGGCGCTGGTCGATCTTTCCCTCGGGGGTGCGGTTGAAGGGCAGGCCCATGTTCTCGAGGTCGATGACGGCGTCGATGGCCTCCTTCGCGAGGATCTCGGCCGCATCCTGGTCGACGAGGTAGTCGCCGCCCTTGACGGTGTCGAAGGTGTGCCACTCCCACGAGTCCTCTTCGACGTTGGCGAGCGCGGCCGCCATCCCGCCCTGCGCCGCACCGGTGTGCGAGCGGGTGGGGTAGAGCTTCGAGATCACGGCGGTCTTCGCGCCGGGGCCGGCCTCGATGGCCGCGCGCATGCCGGCACCGCCGGCACCGACGATCACGACGTCGAACTGGTGGTAGTAGACGCCGTCCTTGACGACGGTGTCCGCGGTGGAGTGAGTGCTCACGGAGAGATGCCTCTTGTCTTGTCGTTCGCTGAGCGGGGGAGGGCGGTGCCTACTGGCACACGTCCCAGAGCACGCTGTCGGCGGTCACACCCAGGCAGGGGTCGAAGGTGAAGACGACCAGCGTGCCGAGCACGATGAGGAAGCCGGAGGTCAGCCAGATCGCCCACACCAGCACGCGGCGGGTGGTCTGCCCGGTGACGTAGTCGTTGACGATCGTGCGCATGCCGTTGCCGCCGTGGATCATCGCGAGCCAGAGCATCGCGACATCCCACCACTGCCAGAACGGCGAGGAGAGCTTCCCGGCGACGAAGGCGAAGTCGATCTGGTGGATGCCGTCGCCGGTGAGCAGGTTGACGAACAGGTGCCCGAAGATGAGCACGATCAGGATCATGCCCGAGACGCGCATGTAGACCCAGCCCCACTTCTCCAGGTTCACGCCCTTGCGGCTGACCGGGGTGCGGGGGCTCCGGGGGGCGGCGATGGTGGTGCTCATCAGTGACCCCCTCCCGTGGTGGCGAAGACGTTCATGAGGTGGCGCGGGGCGAATCCGAGCATCGTCACGAGCCACACGCCCAGGACGATCCACCAGAGCTGACGCTGGTAACGGGCGCCCTTCGACCAGAAGTCGACGGCGATGATGCGCAGGCCGTTGTACGCGTGGTAGGCGATCGCGGCGACCAGGAAGACCTCGCCGATGCCCATGATCGGGTTCTTGTAGGTGCCGATGACCGCGTCGTACGCCTCGGGCGAGACGCGGATGAGCGCCGTGTCGAGGATGTGCACGAGGAGGAAGAAGAAGATCGCGACGCCGGTGATCCGGTGCAGGACCCAGGACCACATCCCCTCGTTGCCGCGGTAGAGCGTTCCCCGCGGTGTCTTGGACGTCGTCTGTGAGAGCGGTGCTGTGACGCGTGCTGGTGCAGACACGGTCGTCCTCCCTGATCGAACATGGCGGGGCGGTCGATGCCCCTCGGGGATGCTGGTGCTCCCCTCGCGTCACGCGGGCGCTGCCGTCGATTCTATTCGCCCGGGCACGCCGAATGCCCTTTAGGCGAACCTAACTATCTCGACGTCGAGATACCTCGGCCGGGAGGACCACCCCGCCGAGCGCACATCCAGTCTGCGAAAGCACATCGTCCGGGGTATGCGCTCGGGCCGGGAATATGCGCTCGGCGGCGGTGCGGGGCGGATGCGGCGCGAGGCCGACGGGATGCGGCGGCACGGGTCGATACGCTGGCCGCATGACGAATGAGATCGACGGGTTCTACGCTGTCATCCCGGCCGGCGGTATCGGCAGCCGCCTGTGGCCGCTGTCGCGGGCCGACGCCCCGAAGTTCCTGCACGATCTCACCGGCTCGGGGCAGACGCTGCTGCGCGACACGTGGGATCGCCTGGAGCCCCTCGCCGGCAGCGACCGGATCGCCGTCGTCACGGGACGCGCCCACCGAGCGGCGGTCGAGGGGCAGCTGCCCGGCATCCCCGACAAGAACGTGTTCCTCGAGTCGGAGCCGCGCGACTCGACTGCGGCGATCGGCCTGGCCGCGGCCATCCTCGTGCGCCGCGAGCCGGATGTGGTCATCGGCTCGTTCGCCGCCGACCACGTGATCCGCGGCGCGCGCATCTTCGACTTCGCGGTGCGCCAGGCGGTGGAGGTGGCCCGCGCGGGCTACATCTGCACGATCGGCATCCAGCCCTCCGAGCCCTCGACCGGGTTCGGGTACATCAAGCGCGCCGACGAGCTGATCATCGAGGGCGCGCCCGAGGCGGCGCTCGTCGAGCGGTTCGTCGAGAAGCCCGACCTCGAGACGGCCCGCGAGTACTTCGCCGACCGCTCCTACTCGTGGAACGCGGGGATGTTCATCTCCCGCGCCGACGTGCTGCTGGCCGAGATCGAGGCGAACGAGCCCGAACTGCACGCGGGCCTGCTCGAACTCGCCGAGGCCTGGGACGACCGCGACCGCCGCGGCCCCGCCGTCGACCGCATCTGGCCGCAGCTGAAGAAGATCGCCATCGACTACACGGTCGCCGAGCCCGCCGCCGCGCGCGGCCGCCTCGCGATGGTCCCGGGGCACTTCGACTGGGACGACGTGGGCGACTTCGCGAGCCTGACGAAGCTCATCTCGAACGGGCGCAAGAACGACCTCGCCGTGCTGGGAGAGAACGCGCGCATCCTCTCCGACGCCTCCAGCGGCATCGTCGTCACCCAGACCCAGCGCGTCATCAGCCTCATCGGGGTGCAGGACATCGTCGTGGTCGACACCCCCGACGCCCTGCTCGTGACGACGACCGAGCACGCCCAGCGGGTGAAGCAGGTCGTCGACGCGCTCAAGTTCACCGGACGCGGCGACGTCCTCTGAGGGCACCGCGCCACCCGCGTCGGGGTCGTTTGTAACCATTGCGTTGCGTCCTTGCCGTCGACCCGTTCGGCGGACGTCACATTGGGTAACGTGACTGCATCCACCCCCGGATCCGACCGGGGCACACCCACGTCCCTTGATGGAGGACTCGTGAAGAAGACGACGACCAAGGCGCTGTTCAGCGGCCTGGCCATCGCAGGCACCGCCGCGCTTCTGGCCGGCTGTGGCGCTGCGCCGGAGAGCTCGAGCACGAGCGGCGGCCAGGCGGCATCCGACTACCTGCCCTGCATGGTCTCCGACGCCGGCGGGTTCGACGACAAGTCGTTCAACCAGCTCGGCTTCGAGGGCATGACCCAGGCCGCGGACGAGCTCGGTGTCGAGTACAAGGCTGTCGAGTCGGCCGCCGAGACCGACTACGCCGCCAACCTGCAGAGCCTGGTCGACCAGGGCTGCAACACGATCGTGACCGTCGGCTTCCTGCTCGCGCCCGCCGCCGCAGAGGCCGCCACGGCCAACCCCGACATCGAGTTCGTCTCGATCGACGACACGGTCGACCTCGACTTCGACGGCACCACCGATGCCGAGAACATCAAGCCGATCATCTTCGACACCGCCCAGGCCGCGTTCCTCGCGGGCTACCTGTCGGCCGGCGTCACCCAGACCGGCGTTCTCGGCACCTTCGGTGGCATGAACATCCCGACCGTCACGATCTTCATGGACGGCTTCGCCCAGGGCGTCGACTACTACAACGAGACCAAGGGCGCCGACGTCAAGGTCGTCGGCTGGGACCGCGCGGCGGAGGACGGCTCCTTCACCGGTGGCTTCGAGGCCAACGACGGTGCGCGTCAGATCGCCCAGGGCCTGATCGACCAGAACGCCGACATCATCCTCCCCGTCGGTGGCCCGATCTACCAGTCGGCCGCGGCCGCGATCGAGGACTCCGGCAAGGAGATCGCCCTCATCGGCGTCGACGCCGACGTGTTCGAGACCGACCCGAGCGTCGGCTCGCTGCTGCTCACCTCGATCCTCAAGGGCATCGACGTGGGTGTCTACGACGCGATCATGGCTGCCGGTGGCGGCGACTTCGACGTGACGCCGTTCGTCGGCACGCTCGAGAACGAGGGCGTCGGCCTCGCCGCGTTCCACGACTGGGAGTCCAAGGTTCCGGCCGAGCTGGTGACCGAGGTCGACGAGCTGAAGGCAGCGATCATCGCCGGTGAGCTCACCGTCGAGTCCTACCTCGCCGAGTAATTCCGCACACCGTCGGGGGGAGGTCGGCACACGCCGGCCTCCCCTCGAGGTTTTCCTCCGCCCGGGCACTCCGTCCCGGCCTACGCGACACTTAGGATCGAGAACATGAAGCTCGAACTTCGCGGCATCACGAAGACGTTCGGGTCTCTCGTGGCGAACGACCACATCGACCTCACTGTCGAGGCCGGCGAGATCCACTGTCTGCTCGGTGAGAACGGCGCCGGTAAATCCACCCTGATGAATGTGCTCTACGGCCTGTACCAGGCCGACGGCGGCGAGATCCTCCTCGACGACGCCGTGCAGCACTTCGCCGGCCCCGGTGACGCCATGCGCGCCGGCATCGGCATGGTCCACCAGCACTTCATGCTCATCCCCGTCTTCACGGTGGCGGAGAACGTGATGCTGGGGCACGAGCCCACCACGTTCGGCGGCCGTCTCAATCTGCAGGCCGCGCGCGCCAAGGTGCGCGAGATCTCCTCCCGCTTCGGGTTCGACGTCGATCCCGATGCCCTCGTCGAGGACCTGCCCGTCGGCGTGCAGCAGCGTGTCGAGATCATCAAGGCGCTCTCGCGCGACGCCAAGGTCCTCGTCTTCGACGAGCCCACCGCGGTGCTCACGCCGCAGGAGACCGACGAGCTCATGGCGATCATGCAGCAGTTGAAGGCGTCGGGCACCTCGATCGTCTTCATCACCCACAAGCTCCGCGAGGTGCGCGAGGTCGCCGACCGCATCACGGTCATCCGTCTCGGCAAGGTCGTCGGCGAGGCGGCGCCCACCGCATCCAACGCCGAGCTCGCCTCCCTCATGGTCGGCCGCGCCGTCGAGCTGACCGTGCAGAAGGACGCACCGACGCTGGGGGAGGAATCCCTCATCGTCGACAACCTCACCGTCATCGACCCCATCGGCCAGCTCGTCGTCAACGACGTGAGCTTCGCGGTGCGCCGGGGCGAGATCCTCGCCATCGCGGGCGTGCAGGGAAACGGGCAGACCGAGCTCACCGAGGCGTTGCTCGGCCTCCAGCCGCGGGTCGAGGGATCCGTCCGGCTCGACGGCGTGGAACTGCACGGACGCAGCGTCCGCGCGATCCTCGACGCGGGCGTCGGCTTCGTCCCCGAGGACCGCAAGGAGGACGGCCTCGTCGGCGAGTTCTCCATCGCCGAGAACCTCATGCTCGACCGGGCCGACGGTGCGCCGTTCGTGCGCGCCGGTGCGGTGCAGCGGAACGCCCTGACGACGTTCGCCAAAGAGAAGGTCGCCGAGTTCGACGTACGCACGCCCTCGATCGAGACGAAGGTCGGCCGGCTCTCCGGCGGAAACCAGCAGAAGGTCGTGCTCGCGCGAGAACTGAGCCGCGACCTGCGCCTGCTCGTCGCCGCCCAGCCCACCCGCGGCGTCGACGTCGGATCGATCGAGTTCATCCACAAGCGCATCGTCGAGACGCGGGATGCGGGCGTGCCCGTCGTCGTCGTCTCGACGGAGCTCGATGAGGTCACCGCCCTGGCGGATCGCATCATGGTCATGTACCGCGGACGGGTGGTCGGGATCGTCCCCGGCGACACCCCGCGCGACGTCCTCGGCCTCATGATGGCCGGCGAGGTCCCGAGCACGGAAGGCGCCGCCGCATGAGCGACCGCTCGAACATCACCGACCCCGACGTCGCCGTCGAGCTCGGCTCGCCGTCGAGCGGGTCGGCGCCCGCCGCCCCGACGGCGGAGCCGGGGGAGCCCGGTCGCTGGCAGCGCGCGCTGCATCAGATCGCCACGGGCAACGCCATCATCTCGGTGCTCGCGGTGGTCATCGCCCTCGTCGTCGGCGCGATCATGATCGCCGCGACCGACGCGCGTGTGCAGGAGTCGGCGGGGTACTTCTTCTCCCGTCCCGGCGACACGTTCGGTGCCATCTGGGATTCGGTCTCGGGCGCCTACATCGCGCTCTTCCAGGGCTCGATCTACAACTTCAACCGTCCCGACTTCCTCACCGGCATCCGTCCCCTCACCGAGACGCTGACGTTCGCGACGCCGCTGATCGCGGCCGGTCTCGGTGTGGCGCTGGCCTTCCGGGTCGGCATGTTCAACATCGGTGGCCGCGGGCAGATGCTCGTCGCGTCGGCCGCGGCCGGCTGGGTCGGCTTCGGCTTCGAGCTGCCGTGGGGCATCCACATGATCGTCGCGCTGCTGGCGGGCCTCGTGGCCGGCGCCGCGTGGGCCGGTATCGCCGGCGTCCTCAAGGCGCGCACCGGCGCGCACGAGGTGATCGTGACGATCATGCTCAACTTCGTCGCGCTCTACCTCGTGACGTGGATGCTGCGCACCCCGGGCCTGCTGCAGGCGCCCGGCTCGAACAACCCCAAGACGCCCGCGATCAACGAGACGGCGGTGTTCCCCGACCTGCTGGGCCCGGGCTACAACCTGCACTTCGGCTTCATCCTCACCCTCGTCGCCGTGGCCGTCGTGTGGTGGATCCTCAACCGCTCGGCGCTCGGCTTCCAGTTCCGTGCCGTCGGCGAGAACCCCAACGCCGCGCGCGTGGCGGGCATCAAGGTGCCGCGCATGTACGTCTACGCGATGCTGATCTCGGGCGCGCTGATCGGTCTGGCCGGTGTCAGCCAGGTGCTCGGCACCGTGACGACCGGCTTCTCCAGCGGCATCGACGCGGGCATCGGCTTCGACGCGATCACCGTGGCGCTGCTGGGCCGGTCGACGCCGATCGGCGTGCTCGTGGCCGGTATCCTGTTCGGCGCGTTCAAGGCCGGCGGCTTCGCGATGCAGGCGGCCGAGGGCGTGCCGATCGACATCGTGCTCGTCGTCCAGTCGCTCATCGTGCTGTTCATCGCGGCACCGCCGCTCGTGCGGGCGATCTTCCGTCTGCCGTCCCCGGGGAGCGGGCCCCGTCGCCCGCGTCCCATCGTCACGAAGGAACTCCGCACCGGTGAGGAGGTGACGGCCAAGTGAGCACCACCGTCGTCCCCGAGCACGTCATCCCCGACGCGCCTCTGGCGCGCACCGTCGTCGTCAGCTGGAAGGCTCCCATCGCCTTCGGCGTGCTGACCGTCTTCGGCGCCATCCTCTTCCTGCTGGTCGGGCACGGTGAGGAGACCGTCTTCCGCATCACGTCCGACGGCGATGCGATCCAGCTCCCCGAGTTCACGCTCAACGCGACCCTCACCGGCATCCTCTGCACGATCGGCCTCGCTCTCATCACGATCGCCGCGGCCGTCCTCGTGCGGGGCCGGCGCCGTGTGCCGCTCTGGCTCATGGTGCTGTTCGCGGTCATCTTCCTCGTCGGGTTCCTGACGTGGGCGGGCTCCGGTGCGCGCACCAACGTCATCCCGCTGGCGGGTCTGCTCGCCGGCGGGATCAGCCTGTCCGTCCCGCTCATCTACGGTGCGCTCGCGGGTGTCATCAGCGAGCGCGTGGGCGTGGTGAACATCGCGATCGAGGGCCAGCTGCTCGCCGGCGCGTTCACGTCGGCCGTGGTCGCGACCGCCACCGGCCAGCCCCTCCTCGGACTCGCGGCCGCCGCCGTCGCGGGTGTGCTGGTGTCGTTCGTCCTCGCCGCATTCGCGATCAAGTACTTCGTCGATCAGGTGATCGTCGGTGTCGTGCTGAACGTGCTCGTCACGGGCCTGACCAGCTTCCTCTTCTCGCAGCTGCTCGCGCCCAACGCGGCGGCGCTCAACACCCCGCCGCGCTTCGAGCGGATCGCGATCCCGTTCCTCAGCGACATCCCGCTCATCGGGCCGATGCTGTTCCGGCAGACGATCATCGTCTACCTGATGTACATCCTCGTCATCGGCGTCTACGTCGCCCTTTTCCACACCAAGTGGGGTCTACGTCTGCGCGCCGTGGGCGAGCACCCGCAGGCGGCCGACACGGTGGGCATCAACATCGCCCGCACACGGTTCTGGAACGTCTCGCTGGGCGGCGCGATCGCCGGTATGGGTGGAGCGTTCTTCACCCTCGGCTCGGTGGGGGCGTTCAACAAGGAGATGACCGCGGGCGCCGGCTTCATCGCGCTGGCCGCCGTCATCTTCGGCCAGTGGCACCCGCTCAAGGCCACTCTCGCCGCGCTCCTGTTCGGCTTCGCGTCGAACCTGCAGAACACGCTCGGCGTCATCGGCTCGCCGGTGCCGAGCGAGTTCATGCTCATGCTGCCGTACGTCGTCACGATCTTCGCGGTCGCGGGTCTGGTCGGCAAGGTCCGCGGGCCCGCGGCATCCGGCAAGCCGTACATCAAGGGCTGACGCCCACCGCATTCCCCGCTCGGAATGTTCTCCATCTCCATCGAAAGGCCACAGTGACAGACATCGACTGGGACGAGCTGCGCAGCGCCGCCACCGACGCCATGCAGCGCGCCTACGCGCCCTACTCGCGCTACAAGGTCGGCGCGGCCGCCCTCGTCACCGACGGGCGGATCGTCACGGGCTGCAACGTCGAGAACGCGTCGTACGGCGTGGGTCTGTGCGCCGAGTGCGGGCTCGTCTCCGAGCTCAACATGTCGGGCGGCGGCCAGCTCGTCGCCTTCGTGTGCGTCAACGGCGATGGTGAGACGATCATGCCGTGCGGCCGGTGCCGTCAGCTGCTGAACGAGTTCGCGCTCCCGGGCATGCTGCTCGAGACCGTGTCGGGCATCCGCACGATGGACGAGGTGCTCCCCGACGCGTTCGGGCCCCGCGACCTCGAGGAGTACCGCCGATGAGCGCGGTCGAGCCCTTCGACGCCGTCGATGTCATCCGCGCCAAGCGCGATGGCGGCGTGGTCGCCGACGACGCGCTGCGGTGGATGATCGACGCGTACACCCGTGAGTACGTCACCGACGCGCAGATGGCCTCGTTCGCGATGGCCGTGCTGCTCAACGGCATGGACCGCGACGAGATCCGCGTGATGACCGACGCCATGATCGCGTCCGGCGAGCGGATGAGCTTCGCCGGTCTCGGCAAGACCACCGTCGACAAGCACTCCACCGGCGGGGTGGGCGACAAGATCACCCTGCCCCTCGCGCCCCTCGTTGCCGCCTTCGGTGTCGCCGTGCCGCAGCTGTCGGGCCGCGGCCTCGGGCACACCGGCGGAACGCTCGACAAGCTCGAGTCGATCCCGGGCTGGCGCGCCGCGCTCTCGAACGACGAGATGTTCGCGCAGCTGGCGGATGTGGGCGCCGTGATCTGCGCCGCCGGCTCCGGCCTGGCTCCCGCCGACAAGCGGCTGTACGCGCTGCGCGATGTGACCGGCACGGTCGAGGCCATCCCGCTGATCGCCTCGAGCATCATGTCGAAGAAGATCGCCGAGGGCACCGCCGCGCTCGTCCTCGACGTCAAGTTCGGCTCCGGCGCGTTCATGCAGGACGTCGATCGCGCCCGTGAGCTCGCCCGCACGATGGTGGCTCTCGGCGCCGACTCGGGAGTTGCGACCACGGCGCTGCTGACCGACATGAACTCGCCGCTCGGACGCGCCATCGGCAACGCCAACGAAGTGCGCGAGTCGGTGGAGGTGCTCGCCGGCGGCGGACCCGCCGACGTCGTCGAGCTGACGCTCGCCCTCGCCCGCGAGATGCTGGCGCTGGCGGGGCAGCCCGACGCCGACGTCGAGGGGGCGCTCCGCGACGGCCGCGCCATGGACGCGTGGCGTCGCATGATCATCGCGCAGGGCGGCGACCCGGATGCCGCGCTTCCGACGGCTCGCGAGACGTACACCGTGACCGCACCCCGTTCGGGTGTCGTGACGCGGCTGGAGGCGCTGCCGTTCGGCGTCGCGGCCTGGCGGCTCGGTGCCGGCCGTGCGCGGCCGCAGGACCCCGTCATCCACGCGGCGGGCATCGACCTGCACGCCACGCTGGGCGAATCCGTGACCGAGGGCCACCCGTTGTTCACCTTGTCGGCGGAGGATGCTGCGCGGTTCCCGCGAGCGCTCGACGCCCTCGAGGGAGCCTGGGAGATCGGCGACGCGGCACCGGCCGCATCCACCCGCGTCCTCGAACGCATCACGACCTGACACGCAAGGAGCACCCCCCATGCCCATCGAACAGCACGGAGACGCCCTCCTCGAAGGCGTGTCGCTGCGCGGCCTCCCGAAGGTCTCGCTGCACGACCACCTCGACGGCGCAGTACGCCCCGCCACGATCATCGAGCTCGCCGGTGACGCCGGCGTCGACGTTCCCGAGACCGACGCCGAAGACCTGTCGGACTGGTTCGCCGACCGCAGCGACTCCGGTTCGCTCGTCGAGTACCTGAAGACCTTCGACCTGACCACCGCGGTCATGCAGACCCGTGAGGGCCTGACCCGCGTCGCGCGCGAGTTCGTCCAGGACCTCGCCGAGGACGGCGTGATCTACGGCGAGGTGCGCTGGGCGCCCGAACAGCACCTGGCACGCGGTCTCTCGCTCGAAGAGGTCGTCGAGGCGGTGCAGGACGGCATCGAAGAGGGTGAGGACGCCGCCGCGGACGCGGGTCACGACATCCGCGTCGGACAGCTGATCACCGCGATGCGCCACACCGACCGCTCGCTCGAGATCGCGAAGCTGGCGGTCGCGTTCCGCGAGCGCGGCGCCGTCGGATTCGACATCGCCGGTCCCGAGGACGGCTTCCTGCCCGCGCGTCACCGCGCCGCGTTCGACCACCTCGCGGGGGCCTTCTTCCCCGTCACGGTGCACGCGGGCGAGGCGGCCGGGCTCGACTCCATCCGCTCGGCCCTGATCGACGGGCGCGCGCTGCGTCTCGGGCACGGCGTACGCATCGCCGAGGACCTCGAGGTCGTCTCTCGCGAGGGCGACGTCGTCGAGGTCGTCTTCGGTGACCTGGCCCGCTGGGTGCGCGACCGCGAGATCCCGCTCGAGCTGTCGCCCTCGTCGAACCTGCAGACCGGCGCCATCGAGGCGTGGGGCAAGGAGCTCGCCGATCACCCGTTCGACCTGCTCTACCAGCTCGGCTTCGCCGTCACGGTGAACGTCGACAACCGCACCATGAGCCGCACGTCGCTGACCCGTGAGCTCGCGCTCCTGGCCGAGACCTTCGACTACGGCCTCGACGACCTCGAGACCTTCCAGCTGAACGCCGCCGCCGGCGCCTTCCTCCCCGTGGAGGAGCGCGAAGAGCTCATCGACCTGATCGCCGACGGCTTCGACCGCTGACCCCCGCCCGCGCGCAACGCATGTGTGTTGCGCGCGGTGCGGGTTGCGCGGGGTGCGCGTTGCGCGGGGTGCGCGGGGTGCGGGTTGCGCGGGGTGCGCGCGCCGCCGTCGGGCTCGCCCGCGCCTAGCTGCCGAGCGCACATCCCGTCGTCGAGCGCACATCGTCCCGCATGTGCGCTCGGTCACCGGATGTGCGCTCGGCCTCGCAGCGCGCTCCTGACCGCGCCTCGCCTTCCCGCCGCGCTGTGGCTGCTGGGCGGTATCCCGTCGGCGGGGACGCATCCGTCTGCCTGGCCGGGACCTGCCTGCCGAGTCGTGCGTCGCGTGTTGAGCGGTTGTCGGGCTTCCCCGCACGGTGCACCGGTGCAGGGCGAGCGCACATCGTGTCGCGTGCCTGGCTGCCGAGCGCACATCCCGTCGTCGAGCGCATATCGTCCCGCATGTGCGCTCGGTCACGGGATGTGCGCTCGCGGGCGCGCGCCGCGCGCGGCGGCGCAGAGACCCTCGTGGTCGCGGCCGTGTGGGGCGTGGATGGGGCGCGTCAGCGGGTGCGCGACGGAGTGATGCCGAAGGCGGCGAGGTGCCGGCGGAAGGCGTCGACCGAGACGAGGTGGCGCATCTGCCAGCGGATGATCGGGAGCCCGGTGACGCCGCGGATCCAGTCCTCGCGTCGTTTCTCATCGAGAAGAACCTGCTCGAGGGTGCGGCCCGCCCGCATCCCCGCGTCGAGGTACTTGCCGTCGCCGTCGAACTCGCCGAGCCAGCCCGGGAATGCGAAGTCGACCTCGTACGACCCGCCGTGCGGCGAGGGCACGGGGAACTGCAGATCGGGCGAGGCGAAGCCCAGCCATGACAGGTAGAGCCGGCTGACGCTCTCGCCCGGGTACTCGGCGCGAGGGTCGGCGAAGGCGGCCACCTCGCGCGCCTGGACGATCCCGCGGGCGCCCGGCGACCGTCCGGCCAGGCCGAGGAGCTCATCGCGGAGTCGGTGCACCGGTTCGTCGTCGATCAGCCGTGTGCCCGGTATCGAGCCCACGCGGCGCAGCGCCGCATCCGCGGCAGCCGTGGCCGTCTCGGGACTGCGCATCCGCGCGAGGTCGAACACGGTCCGCGCGAGCGAGGTGACGCCGACCGACCGCCCATCGATCCAGACGATCTCGTCGTCGCGGAGCCGGTCTCGATGCCGGAAGACGCCGGGAGTGGATGCCGCACCGTGCTGCGTCAGCGTGACGTGCACGCGGTCGGTGCGGTGTCGGAACAGCGGAAGCCCCCAGAGCGCGGCGGCCGACTCGTGCGAGTAGACAACCGGAGCCCCGCGCGCGGCGATCTGGTACGCGGCGGCCGCCGCGCGCGTCCTCTCTTCAGGGAACGCGGACATCCAATCGTCGTCCGCCACGAAGACGCCCCGTCGCACCGGGCTCAGCCCCTGGGCGTGGGCGGCGACGCGCGTGAGCAGCACCCCGTCGGGCATCGAGCGACGCCCGGTGCGGTGCAGGTCGAGTGAGGTCGTCACGGCGGGCAGTGCGGGACGTTGTGGCGGCAGCATCCGCCCAGCCTCGCCGACCCGCGTGCCGCCGAACGGGCGAGGTGTCTGTTCGTGCCGCGCAGAGAGGCTGGGGAGGACAGGTCGCTCCGTCGGCGCGCACATCGTCCAGGGGTGCACCCCGCCCGCCGAGCGCACATCCGGTCACCGAGCGCACATGGTCCGCGGTATGCGCTCGACGACGGGATGTGCGCTCGGCGGATGGGGCACGCAGCACCCAGCACCCAGCCTGCACGCAGCACGCACGCCGCACGCAGCGCGCCCGCGCGGGGGTCAGCGGGGGAGGGTGGCGGTGAAGGTGCTGATGAGCTCGGTGAGCTTCGCGGTCATGTCGTCGTCACTGATCGTGGCCTCGCCGTCGCCCGCCTGCGGCCCGTAGGCACCGAACGACGCGTGCGAGGCGCCGGCGATCTCGACGAGCTCCGCATCGGCGGGGAGGAGGGGGCGGGCATCCGCGATCTTCGCGGGTGTGGAGAGCTCGTCGGCGCTGCCCGAGATGCTCAGCACCGGCAGATCGGTCGCCGACACGTCGGTCGAGCAGAACGACGCGAACAGGATGAGGGCATCGGCGTCGCTCGCGAGCTGGCACGCACGCACGCCGCCGAGCGAATGCCCGCCGACGGCCCAGGTGTCGATCCCCGGCGCGAGCGAGGTGAAGGAATCGAGTCCGCGCAGGTCGAAGAAGGCGAGGTTCAGCCACGGCCTCGTGATCACGACCGTGACGCCGTCGTGCACGACGCCGCTCAGCGTCGACGCGTACGCCCAGGGATCGACCTTCGCGCCGGGGATGAAGACGAGCCCCTCGGTGGAACCCCCCGCGGCGGGGGAGAGGACGATGGCGCCCGATTCGTCCGACACGGCGATCGACGAGTCGGCCCGCACGTCGGCGAGGGGTCCCGGCTCCGCGTCCATCACGCCGACCTGACTCCAGATGAGGATCCCCGCGACGGCGGCGACCACGATCACACCGAGCGTTCCGAGCACCCATGTGATCACCCGGCGGATGCGGCTCGGCCGCCGCCCCCGCTTTCCGGAGTCGTCGGTGTCCGGGACGGGGGTGGGGTGGCTCTTCACGGCACAAGCCTAGAAGTCCCTCGCCCGGAAAACGCCGAATGCGCAGGCGTCCCGTCCCCGTGCCGGATCGGGTCCCGGCGGACGGAGCGCCTGCGCACTCGGAAGCAGAGCGTCAGCCGCGCTGGTGGGCGGCGACCTCGTCGCGGATGGCCGCGAACAGCGGATGCGTCGGCTCGAGGCCGGTGACCTCCGCCGTGAACGCGGCGGCATCCTTCTCGCTCAGCAAGCGCTGGAGCTCGACGGACTCGGGGTCGTCGGGCGACGAGAACGACAGGGCCGCGCCGATCGTCGACACGATCGCCTCGGTCGCGAGACCGCGCTCGGCGGCGTCCGCGGCGGGCGAGATGAAACGCTCGTTGCGCGACAGCTTGCGCAGCGGCTGGCGTCCGACGCGCCACACGGTGTCGGGCAGACCCGGGTTGCGGAAGCGCCCGAGGATGGTCTCGCGGTAGCGGGCCAGCTCGTCCGGGGCGAACTCGTGGCGGGCGATCAGCACGGCGGAGGTCTCCGCCAGCGTCGCCGAGACCGCCGCGGCGATCTCGGGAACCGCCAGGGCGTCGGAGATCCGCTCGATGCCCGCGCGCGCGCCGTAGTACGCGGTCGCGGCGTGGCCGGTGTTGACGGTGAAGAGCTTGCGCTCGATGTACGGGCCGAGGTCGTCGACGAAGTGCGCGCCGGGAACGTTCGGCAGGTCGTCGCCGAAGGGTCCACGCTCGATCGCCCACTCGTAGAAGGGCTCCACGACGACATCGACGCCGGCATCGGCCGGCTGGCCCGGGACGATGCGGTCGACGGCGGTGTTGGCGAACACGGCCTTCGCCGCGAGGGCCTCCCACGCGTCGCCGGCGAGGTCGCGGATGTGGCCCTCGAGCTGGTCGGTCGCGCGGATCGCGTTCTCGCACGCCATGACCTGCAGCGGCGCGAGGGAGGCGTCGCGCTGGGCGAGCCCCGCCTGCACCAGCGGTGCGACGAACTTCAGGATGGTGGGGCCCACGGCCGTGGTGACGATGTCGGCGGTGGCGATCTCATCCACGACCGCCTGCGGGTCGACCGCGCTGTTGAGGGCACGGAAACCCCTGACGGTCACATCGACGCCACCGTCGCCGACCTCGTGCACCGTGTACTGGTCGACCGCGTTGATCGCGTCGACGAGACCGGCGGAGACATCGGAGAAGACGACCTCGTAGCCGCCCTCGCTCAGCAGCAGGCCGACGAAACCGCGGCCGATGTTGCCGGCGCCGAAGTGGACGGCTTTCATGCGTTCACCGACGAGAGCAGCTCGAAGAGCTCCTCGGGGGTGCCGGCGGCCTTCAGGCGTGCGACGTCATCCTCATCCGAGAAGAGGATGGCGATCTGCGACAGGATGTCGAGGTGCTCGTCGCCCTTGCCGGCGATGCCGATGACGAAGCTCACCGGGTTGCCGTCCCAGTCGACGCCCCCGTCGTAGCGCACGACCGAGAGTCCGGAGTCGAGGATCTCGTCCTTGGTCTCGTTCGTGCCGTGGGGGATGGCCAGCTCGTTGCCCATGTAGGTCGAGACCGTCTGCTCGCGCTGCTGCATCGCGTCGAAGTAGGCGCCCGTGACAGCGCCGACGGATTCGAGGATGTCGGCGGCTTCACGCATCGCGTCGTCGCGGCTCGCGCCGCCCGAGTGGATGCGGACCTGTCCGATGCTGAGAACTGCCATGATGCTTCCTTTCGCCGGGGCATCCCCGGGGAGGGGGATGCGGGTCGCCCGCGCAGGGCGGGGCGACCCGCATCCGTGGGGTCAGCCCTGCTGACCATCCTTCTGCTGGTCGACGACCAAGTCCACGACCTCTTCGTACTTCGGAGAGTTCATGAAGTTGTCGACCGAGACGTGGACGGCGCCGGGCGTCTGCTTGCGGGCACGGTCGGTGAGCTGGTTCTGCGTGATGACCAGGTCCTCCGAGCCGTCGAGGTTCGCGATCGCCTTGTTGGTGACCGTGATGCCCTCGACGCCGGCCTTCTTGATCTTGTTGCGCAGGACGCTCGCCCCCATCGCCGAGGAGCCCATGCCCGCGTCGCACGCGAACACGATGGTCGACACGCGCTGGGTCGTGAGCACGCCGCCGTCGGCCAGGCCGCCGGTCTCGCGCTCGGTCTCGAGCTTGTCGAACGTCTCGTTGGCGTCGGCCTCGGCGCGGCGGTCGTTCCCGCTCGACGCGCGGAGCGAGTCCATCGCCACCGACGACTTGCCCTTGTTCGCCTCGGTCTGCGCGATGGCAGCCTCGAACGCGGTGCCCTCGGCCTCGAGGTCGCGCTTGCGCGAGGCCCGAAGGATGACGGCCGAGATGAGGAAGGTGACGGTGGCGGCCAGGACGACCGACAGCAGCACGACGAGCAGGTTCGGAATGCCCGCCGACAGGGCGGCGGCGCCGACGGCGATGATGCTGCCGGGAGCGGCCGGGAAGGCCAGACCGCCGCCGAGGATCATGTTGGTCGTCACACCGGTCGCACCACCCGCGATGAGCGCGAGGATGAGGGCCGGCTTGCTGAGGGCGTACGGGAAGTAGATCTCGTGGATGCCGCCGACGAACTGGATGACGGCAGCGCCGGGGGCCGAGGCCTTGGCGGCGCCGACACCGAAGAACGAGAACGCGAGGAGCAGACCGACACCGGGGCCGGGGTTCGCCTCGATGAGGAACAGGATCGACTTGCCCGCCTCGGTGACCTGCTCGACGCCCAGCGGCGTGAACACGCCGTGGTTGATGGCGTTGTTGAGGAAGAGCACCTTGGCCGGCTCGACGATGACCGAGACGAACGGCAACAGGTTGAGGTCGACCAGCCAGTCCACCGCGGCGCCCAGACCGGCGCTGACGCCGAGCATGATCGGACCGAAGGCGAAGAAGCCCAGGACCGCCAGGAGCATGCCCAGGATGCCGGCGGAGAAGTTGTTGACGAGCATCTCGAAGCCGGGCTTGATCTTGCCGTCCCAGATCTTGTCCATGTACTTGGTGATCACGGCCGCGAGCGGTCCCATGATCATCGCGCCGAGGAACATCGGGATGTTGGTGCCGACGATGACACCCATGGTCGCGATCGTCGCGACGACGCCGCCGCGCTCGCCGTAGACCATGCGGCCCGCGGTGTTGGCGATCAGCAGCGGCAGCAGGTAGGTCACCATCGGGCCGACGAGGCCGACGTAGGTGAGGATGTTGCCGCCGTCGCCCTCCGAGATGGCCGTCATGGCGCCCTGCCAGCCGATGACGGCCGAGTCGCCGCCGCCGCCGATGATCTCGGAGACCGGGTACCAGTGCCAGCCGAACGGGCTGTCCACGCCGAAGAACCCGGCGGGGATGAAGAGCATCGTGATGAATCCCCACGCGATGAACGCGGCGATGTTGGGCATGATCATGCCCGAGAGGAACGTGCCGAATCGCTGTACCGCGACTCGGGCTCCTCCGGACTTCGTGACGGGGGCAGACGCCGTTGTCATGTGCATTCGCTTTCTGTGTGGTGAGGGATCACGCGGTGGTGTCGACGGCTGCGCGGGCGGCCTCGCGTGCGGATGCCGCGTCGTTCGCGGCGAGGGCTGCCTCGGCGATGCGGCGCGCATCGTCCAGGCTGTACTGCAACAGGGTGGCGCGGACATCGGCCAGCGCCGTGGGGGCCATCGACAGGCTCGTCGCCCCGAGCCCGACGAGCACGACCGCCAGCAGCGGATCGGCCGCGGCCTCGCCGCAGATGCCGACGGGCTTGCCGAGCTCGCGTCCGGCACGGCCGGTCGAGTGGATGAGGCTCAGCACCGCGGGGTGCCACGGGTCCTGGAAGGACGACACCGAGCCGAGCAGGCGATCGGCGGCCAGCGTGTACTGGGTGAGATCGTTCGTGCCGATCGAGGCGAAGTCGGCATCCTTCAGGATGCGGTCCGCCAGGAGGGCGGAGGAGGGGACCTCGACCATGACGCCGGCGGTCTTGATGCCGTACTCGCGGGCGATGCCGACGAAGTACTCGGTCTCCTCGACGGTCGCGACCATGGGTGCCATGACCCACAGGTCGGCGGCCTCGCCGTCGGCGCGGACGGCGGCATCCGCTTCGGCGAGCGCGGTGAGCTGCTCGCGCAGGATGTCCTCGTTGGCACGCAGGGCGCGAAGGCCCCGCAGGCCCAGGGCCGGGTTCTCCTCGTGCGCGTCGTTGAGGAACGCGAGCGGCTTGTCGGCGCCGGCGTCGAGCGCCCGCACCACGACCTTCTTGCCGCGGAACGCCGAGAGCAGGCGCGTGTAGGAATCCTTCTGCTGGGCGACGGTCGGGGCGTTCGACGAGCTGAGGAAGAGGAACTCGGTGCGGAACAGGCCCACGCCCTCGGCGCCGAGGGCGACGGCCTCGGCCGCGCCTTCGGGGTTCCCGAGGTTGGCGAGCAGCGGAATCGCGGTGCCGTCGGCGAGAGCGCCGGGAGTGATCGGCGCGGATGCGGCCGACGCGCGGGCGTCGGCGCGGTTCTGCGCGCGGCGCAGGTCGTCGTCCGACGGGTCGGTCGTCACGACGCCGGCGGCGGCATCGACGATGACCGGCTGGCCGTCGACGAGACCCGCGGCATCCGCGGCGCCGACGATCGCGACGATGCCCTTCTCGCGCGCCAGGATGGCGGTGTGCGAGGTGGGGCCGCCGTCGCTGGTGACGAGGGCCAGCACGAGGTCGAGGTCGAGCAGGGCGGTGTCGGCGGGGGCGAGGTCCTTGGCGACGAGCACATAGGGGTGGCCGGGCTCGGGGAGTCCGGGGGCGGCGACGCCGCGCAGACGTGCGATGACGCGCTGGGCGACGTCGTCGAGGTCCGCGGCGCGCTCGCCGAGATAGCCGCCGACGGCGACCAGGGTGTCGCGGAAGCTCGCGAAGGCGTCGTGGACGGCCCGCTCGGCGGTCGCGCCCGCGTTCACGCGTGCGTCGACCTCGGACTCCAGCGAGGGGTCCTCGGCCATCATGGCCTGCGCTTCGAGGACGTCCTGAGCCGCGCCGCCGGCCTGGGCGCCGCGCTGCTCCAGCTCGCGGGCGACCGCGTGGACGGCTTCGCGTACGCGCGCCGTCTCTTCGGCGGCGGTCAGGGTCGAGGGCTCGTCGGCGGGCGCGGGCAGGGGCTCGGCCATGCGGGCGACGGGGCCCTGGGCGACGCCGAGTCCGATACCGACTCCGGGGATGGTGCTCATGTCGTGGTCCTCACTCAGCGTCGTGATCGGTGGCCAGCAGGTCGGCGAGACGGTCCAGCACGGCCTCGGCGTCGCCGCCGTCGACCGTCAGGGTCACGTAGTCGCCGTGGTCGATGCCGAGCGAGATGACACCCAGGATGCTCGCCGCGTTGATGGGAGCTCCCGCATCCTTCGCGATGGTGACCGGCACGCCGGCCTCCTTGGCTGCCTGCGCGAACATCTTCGCGGGCCGCGCGTGCAGTCCGTGTGACGAACCGATCCGCACGGTACGTGATGCGAGTGACATGGGGGTGCCTTTCCTGCTCAGGCTTCTCGGCCTCGGGTGGACGCGGCCGCGTCCGTGATCAGGCGCAGCGTGCGCTGGCCGTCTCGATCCGTGAACACGTCCTCGGGCAGGACGATCACGGGGATGTCGTGGCCGGCGGCATCCGCACGGATGTCGTCGACCTCGTCGGTCAGGTGCGGTCCGATCAGCACGAGCTCCGCCTCTCCGAGCCGCGCGGCGAGCGCGGAACGGCTGACGGCGGCTGCCTCGTGGTCGAGCCCGGCGGCCTCAGCTGCGCGGCGCAATCGCTGCGCCACGAACGTGCTGGACGCGCCAGCGCCGCACACCACCAGGATCCTCATCGACCCGCCTCCTTCCTCTCCATCCTGGGAAGCAGCCGAGAGAAGGTCAACCAGAGCTTCTTCCGCCCCGTGCGGAAATCGCAGGCGCCCGGCCCGGCCGTGGCGGCGCGGGCGTGATGGAATGGGGTGTCGGCACCCGGTCGACGCGGCGGAGGTGACCGTGACACGAGCACGACAGGACCGCGTCCTGTCCCTGCTCGTGCGCGAGCGGGACTGGATGACGGCCAGCAGCCTGGCCGACGTCGTCGGGGTGACGCCGCGCAGCATCCGCTCCTACGTCACCGCGCTCAACGCACGGTCCTCGGGAGCGGTCGAGTCGGGCCCGCTCGGGTACCGCGCCGGCAGCGATGCCGCGGCGACCCTGCGCACACCGGCGGTGGATGCGGGCACCCCGCGCGACCGCCTGCACACGATCGTGCGGGCGCTGCTGGCGGGGCGCGACGGCATCGACGTGTACGAGACCGCCGACGCCCTGTTCGTCAGCGCCGCCACGGTGGAGTCGGACCTCGCCCGCGTCCGCGGGCTCCTGGGCGGCACCGAGCTCTCCCTGGAGCGCTCCGCATCCCGCGCGCGGCTCGTGGGGACCGAGACGGCCCAGCGGCGTCTGCTCAGCCGTCTCGTGCACGACGAGATGGATGAGGGCGCGTTCGATCTGTTGGCCCTGCGCCGCACGCTCGGCGAGAAGTCGGTCGCGCCGCGGGCCTTCGGGGCCTTCAAAGCCGAGCTCGTCGCCCGCCTGACCGACCTCGGCTACTACGTCAACGAGTTCGGCATCTCGGACGTCCTCATGCACATCGCGATCTCGGCCGATCGGGTCTCCGCCGGGCGGGGGCTCGACGAGACCGCGACGCCCCCCACGGCCGCGCAGTCCGCCATCGCCGCCGCCATCGACCAGCTCGCCCAGCAGCACCTCGACGTGCGGCTGGGAGCGGGCGACACCCAGCATCTGGCGACGATCGTGCTCACCCGCATCGTCGCGCCCGGCGCGGTCGACGCCACGCGCGCGCCCCTCGACCCCGAGGTCGAGCAGGTGGTGGGCGACGTGGTCGCCGAGGCGGCATCCGAGTTCCTGGTCGACATCGTGGCGCCGGAGTTCGTGCAGCGGCTCGCGCTGCACGTGCAGAACCTGCGCCTGCGCGCCCGCGAGCAGGCGTGGTCGCGCAACCCGCTGACGCGATCGCTCAAGTCGACGTATCCGATGATCTTCGATGTGGCCGTCTACATCGCCAGCCGACTGCAGGAACGCCTCGGCATCCCGCTGCTCGACGACGAGATCGCGTACATCGCCATGCACGTCGGCGGGCAGCTCGAGCGCCGGCGCCGCGCGGACCACCTGTTGACCGCGACGATCGTGTGCCCCGGTTACTACGAGCTGCACGAGCTGCTGCGCTCCAGCGTCGACCGTTCGCTGGGGCAGGCCATCGAGGTGGTGGGCGTCGAGACGCGCGTCGACCCCGACTGGGCCTCGATCGACACCGACCTGGTGCTCACCACGATCGATGCGCCCATCGCGGGGGAGCGGTTCGTCCGCATCCAGCCGTTCCTCACGCACGCCGACGTGGAACGCGTGCAGGCGGTCGCCGGGCGCGTGCGCCGCGCGCGTCGGCTGGCCCGCTTGCGCGCGGAGCTGGAGCGCTACGTGGATGCGGGATCGTTCGTCCGCGGGCTCGACCCGGCGGCGGGCGAGGAGGCCGCGATCCGGCAGCTGGGCGGCACGCTCGTCGACCGCGGCATCATCGACCAGGACTACCTCGAGCGCACGATCGAGCGGGAGCGGCTGTCGTCGACGGCGTTCACCGATGCGCTCGCGGTGCCGCACGCCATCGGCATGACCGCGATCCGCACCGCCATCGCCATCGGCATCGCCGACCCGCCGATGCCGTGGGGCGACGGGCGCGTGCAGGTGGTGGCGCTCGCCGCGTTCTCCGAGAGCGACCGCGAGGCGTTCCAGACCGTGTTCGAGCAGTTCGTCGAGGTGTTCAGCGAGCGCGACAGCGTGCAGCGCATCGTGCGCCGCGGTACCGACTTCTCCTCGTTCCTGGACGAGCTCGTCGCCGTCATCGACGGCTGACCCGCCCGCTTCGCGCGGCGCTTCGCCCTCGCCCTGCGCTTCGCCCTCGCCCTGCGCTTCGCCCTCGCCCTGCGCTTCGCCCTCGCCCTGCGCTTCGCCCTCTGAGCCGAGCGCACATCCGGTGATCGAGCGCACATCCCGGACGATATGCGTTCGACGACAGGATGTGCGCTCGGCCGGGGACGGGGTGGCTCGGGCTCGGGGCGGCACCGTCCCACCGTGTGCACGCGGCGCGCGGCCGGGGGGAGTCAGGGCGTCACGAGCCGGTCAGAAAGCTGGCCGAGCGCATATCCGGTGATCGAGCGCACATCCCGGACGATATGCGTTCGACGACGCGATGTGCGCTCGGCCGGGAAGCGTCGGCGAAAGAAGGAGCCGGCGGGGCCAGCGCCCCGGCCCCGGACCCAGCGCCCGGGCCCCGGCGCGGGCCGGGCCGGCGCCCGACCAGGGCGGGGGTCAGCGGGTGCGGAGGCGGGCGGTGAGCGCGGCGCGGACCGTCGGCCACTCGCTGTCGATGATCGAGAACACGACGGTGTCGCGCAGGGTGCCGTCCGCCCACACGACGTGGTTGCGCAGCACCCCGTCCTGCTTCGCGCCCAGGCGAGCGATCGCCGCCCGCGATTGGTGATTGTGCCAGTGGGTGCGGAACTCCACCGCGCGGCACCCCAGCTCGTCGAACGCCCGCTCGAGCAGCAGGAGCTTGGCGGCCGGATTGACACCGGTGCCCTGCGCGTCGCGTCCGAGCCAGGTCGAACCGATCTCGAGACGGCGGTTGGCCGCATCCAGATTCAGGTAGGTCGTCATGCCGACGGCGGTTCCGGTGGCGGGGGAGACGATCGCCCACGGGGCGAGCCGGCCGGCGCGGTGCTCGTCGAGCCGCCGCTCGATCTCGATCGCCATCGCGTCCGGGGCGGGGATGCGGGTGTACCAGGTCTTCCACAGCTCGCCCACCGCGACGGCGGCCGAGAGATCCGCCGCGTGCGACGGATCGAGCGGCTCGAGGCGCACGTGCACGTTCTCGAGCACCGGCGTGCGGGCGAAGGGAACGCTCACGACAGTCGCGCGAGCAGCTCGCGGGCGCCCGTGTCGAGTGCTGCGAGGCGCTGGGCGGCGTCATCCGCCGTGTCACCGCGCACATCCAGGTACAGCTTGAGCTTGGGCTCGGTGCCGGACGGGCGCACGATCAGGCGCCCGCCGCCCTTCAGCCAGTACCGCAGCACATCACCGGGCGGCAGGTCGTCGACACCTTCGCGGAGGTCGTCGACACCCTTCACCTTGACGTCGCCGATCCGGGCGGGCGGGTCGGCGCGGAGCGCCGCCATGATGCGGTCGATGACCGACAGGTCGTCGACGCGCACCGAGATCTGACCGCTCGCGAACGCACCGAACGTGGCGTCGAACTCGGCGAGGAGATCGCTGATGCTGCGTCCTTCGCCGCGGGCGGTGGCTGCCAGCTCGAGCATCGCGACGGCGGCGGAGATGCCGTCCTTGTCGCGCACCGTCTCGGGGTTTACGAGGTAGCCGAGCGCCTCCTCGAAGCCGAACACGATGCGCGGTGCGCGTGCGATCCACTTGAAGCCGGTCAGCGTCGCCGTGAAGTCGAGTCCGTAGTGGCGGGCCACCGCCTCCAGCCCTGGGGAGGACACGAGCGAGCAGGCGAGCGTTCCCCGCTCCTCGCCGACGGCGCCGGATGCGGCGACCGCCCGTGCGGCACGCCAGCCGAGCAGCAGCCCGATCTGGTTGCCGCTGAGCCGGCGCCATCCACCGTCGGCCGCGGCGTCCGGCACGGCCACGGCGAGGCGGTCGGCATCGGGGTCGTTGGCGATGATGAGCTCGGCGCCGCTGTCGCGCGCCGTCTGGAACGCGAGATCCATGGCGCCGGGCTCTTCCGGATTCGGGAACGCCACGGTCGGGAATGTGCCGTCGGGCTCGGCCTGAGCGGCGACCTGGATGGGCTCCGGGTAGCCGGCGGCCGCGACGACGCGTCCGAGCGTCTCTCCGCCGACGCCGTGCATCGCGGTGTACACCCAGCGCAGTCCCGCCGCGCCGGGCGGTGCGGGTGCGACATCCGCGGTACGGGCGACGTAGTCGTCGACCACCTCGTCGGATGCGGTGCGGTACCCCAGGAGGCGGGGCAGCGCGCTGACGGACTCCTCGGAGGCGACGCGGGAGATGTGCGCCGCGATCTCGCCGTCCGCGGGCGGCACGATCTGCGTGCCGTCGTCGACGCCGCCCAGGTACACCTTGTAGCCGTTGTCGTTGGGCGGGTTGTGACTGGCGGTCACCATGACGCCGGCGTCGGCGCCCAATGCGCGCACGGCGTAGGCCAGCACGGGGGTCGGCAGCAGGCGGGGCAGGATCACGGCGTCGAGTCCGGCGCCCGCGAAGATCTCGGCGGAGTCCCGCGCGAAGACGTCGGAGTTGCGGCGACCGTCGTAGCCGATGACGACCGTCGGCGTGCGGCCGGGGGCCGCCTTCTCGTGCAGATACCCGGCCAGGCCCGCGGCCGCCTGGGCGACGAGCACGCGGTTCATCCGGTTGCTGCCCGCGCCCAGCTCGCCGCGCAGGCCCGCGGTGCCGAAGGCGAGACGGCGTCCGAAGCGGTCGTCGAGGTCGGCGAGAGCCGGCGCATCACCGGCGGACGCCCGCTCGATCAGCTGCTCGAGCTCGGCGCGCGTCTCGGCGTCCGGATCCTGCGCGAGCCACGCACGGGCGTCGTCGAGGGTGCTCACAGCGCCTCGATGACCCGTGCCAGCAGCGACGAGATGACGGGCTCGGCGTCGCGGCCGGCCTCGATCACCTCGGCGTGGCTGAGGGGGGTCTTCTGGATGCCGGCGGCGAGGTTCGTGATGAGCGAGAACCCGAGGATCTCCATCCCCGCCTGGCGTGCCGCGATCGCCTCGAGCGCGGTCGACATGCCGACGATGTGGCCGCCGATGGTCTTGGCCATCTGCACCTCGGCCGGCGTCTCGTAGTGGGGTCCGCGGAACTGGCAGTACACGCCTTCGTCCAGCGAGGGATCGATCGTGCGTGCCACCTCGCGCAGACGCTGCGAGTACAGGTCGGTCAGGTCGATGAAGGTGGCGCCCTCGAGCGGTGAGTCCGCCGTGAGGTTGATGTGGTCGCTGATGAGCACCGGCTGGCCGGGCGCCCAGGTCTCCTTGATGCCCCCGGCGCCGTTGGTGAGCACCATCGTCTTGGCCCCGGTCGCGGCGGCCGTGCGCACACTGTGGACGACGCGGCGCGTGCCGTGGCCCTCGTAGTAGTGCGTGCGCGCGCCGATGACCAGCACGTGCCGGCCGGCGGGCGTGCGGACGCTGCGGAGGGTCCCCACGTGACCCTCCAGCGCGGGCTTGCTGAAGCCGGTGACCTCGGTCGCCGGGACGGTCGCGACGGTCTCGCCGATCAGCTCGGCGGCCTTGCCCCATCCGCTGCCGAGCGTGAGGGCGATGTCGTGCTGCTCGACGCCGGTCAGGCGGGCGATGTCGTCGGCGGCGCGGCGGGCGACCTCGAACGGGTCGGCCGAAGGGTCGTCGAGCGGGTTGGTGACGGAGGTTGACATGCCCCCACTCTATGAACGAGCGACGCCGGCAGCCACTCCGACGGGCTGCGGGGCGCCGGTTTCGTTCCCGCATCCTCGGAGGGCGAGAATGGGGGCATGTCCCTGAGCTTCGAAAACGCGCAGCGCGTCGCGATCATCGGTGGTGGCCCCGGCGGCTACGAAGCGGCGCTGGCGGCGGCCCAGCTCGGGGCGGAGGTGACGCTGGTCGAACGCGCGGGCGTGGGCGGCTCCGCCGTCATCACCGACGTCGTCCCGTCGAAGACGCTGATCGCCACCGCGGATGCGGCCGTCGCGATCGCCGGCGCGAGCGAGCTCGGCGTGGAGCTGTTCGCCAAGAACGGCGACGGCGTGCCCCTGCAGCCGCAGGTCGCCATCAACCTCGGCGCCGTCAACCGGCGTCTGCTGGCCCTGGCCCGCCAGCAGTCCGACGACATGCGCGCCTCGCTGAGCGAGGCGGGCGTCCGGATCATCTCCGGCTCAGGCCGGCTCGACGGTCCCGGCGCGATCATCGTGTCGACGGGCCCCGGCGGCACCGACTTCGACCGCATCGAAGCCGACACCCTCGTCGTCTCGGTCGGCGCGGCGCCTCGCGAGCTGCCGGCCGCCAAGCCCGACGGCGAGCGCATCCTCACCTGGACGCAGCTCTACAACATGCAGTCGATCCCCGAGCACCTGATCGTGGTCGGCTCGGGCGTCACGGGCGCCGAGTTCGCGTCGGCGTACATGAACCTCGGCGCCAAGGTCACCCTCGTCTCCAGCCGCGACCAGGTGCTTCCGGGCGAAGATGCGGATGCGGCCGCGGTGCTCGAGAAGGTCTTCGCGCGCGGCGGCATGACCCTGCTCGCCAAGGCCCGCGCCGAGCGCGCGGAGAACACCGGCACCGGCGTCGTCGTCACGCTCTCGGACGGCCGCACCATCGAGGGCAGCCACTGTCTGATGGCCGTCGGATCGATCCCGAACACCGCGGGCATCGGACTCGAGGAGGCCGGGGTGGAGACGACCGAGTCCGGCCACATCCGCGTCAACCGGGTCGCCCGCACCTCGGTGCCCAACATCTACGCCGCCGGCGACTGCACCACCTTCGTGCCGCTGGCGTCCGTCGCGTCGATGCAGGGGCGGATGGCGGTGTTCCACGCCCTCGGCGACGTCGTCATCCCGCTCGAACAGCGCCGGATCGCCGCGAACATCTTCACCGCCCCCGAGATCGCGACCGTCGGCTGGCAGGAGAAGGACGTGCTCTCGGGCGCCATCAACGGCATCGTGCGCAAGACGCCGCTCGCCGCCAACCCGCGCGCCAAGATGATGGGCATCAAGGACGGCTTCGTCAAGATCATCGCCCGCGAGGGCAGCGGAACCGTCATCGGCGGAACGATCGTCGGGCCCCGCGCCTCGGAGCTCATCTACCCGCTGTCGATCGCGGTGGAGCGCCGGCTCACGGTCGACCAGGTCTCGCGGGTCTTCACCGTGTACCCGTCGCTGTCGGGCAGCATCGCCGACGCGATGCGCGCGATGCACATCATCGAGCCCACCGACGACGAGGACTGACCCGCCGCGTCCGGGCGCGCCGACGGCGTCGACCGCCCCGGCGTTCCCCGGATGCGGGCGCGCGGTGCCCGGCGTCAGCTGATGGTGAGGAGCGCGTGCCCGGCGGAGACCGTGGTGCCGGCGGCCGCGTTGATCGCGCCGACGAGGCCGTCCTTGTGCGCCTGGATGGGCTGTTCCATCTTCATCGCCTCGAGCACGACGACCAGATCGCCCTTGACGACCTGCTGCCCCTCGGTCACAGCCACCTTGACGATCGTCGCCTGCATGGGCGCCTTGACGGCGTCGCCCGAGGCGCCGGCCGTGGCCGTCGTCTGGTGCGAGCGGCGCGACGGCGGCACGGCCGCGGGGCGTCCGACGGAGGCCGGCGCGGCGGCGATGCGGTCGGGCAGGCTGACCTCGAGGCGCTTGCCGCCCACCTCGACGACGACCGTGTGACGGGCCTCTTCGGGGGCGGGCTCGCCCAGCTCGCCGTCCCACGCGGGGATCTCGTTGACGAACTCGGTCTCGATCCACCGGGTGAACACCGAGAAGGTGCCGTCCTCGGCGGTGAAGGCGGGCTCGCGCACGACGGCGCGGTGGAAGGGGAGGACGGTGGGAAGGCCGGCGACCTCGAACTCGTCGAGCGCCCGTCGGGCGCGGGCGAGCGCCTCGGCGCGGTCGCGGCCCGTGACCACGATCTTCGCGAGCAGCGAGTCGAAGGAGCCCGAGACGACGTCGCCGGCGGTGACGCCCGAGTCGAGCCGGATGCCGGGGCCGCCGAAGGTCTTGAAGACCTTGATCGGGCCGGGTTGCGGCAGGAAGTTGCGCCCCGGGTCCTCGCCGTTGATGCGGAACTCGATCGAGTGCCCCACCGGCGCGGGATCGTCGTAGCCGATCTCCTCGCCCTCGGCGATACGGAACTGCTCGCGCACCAGGTCGATGCCGGTGACCTCTTCGGAGACCGGGTGCTCGACCTGCAGACGCGTGTTGACCTCGAGGAACGAGATGGTGCCGTCGGCGCCGATGAGGAACTCGCAGGTTCCCGCTCCGACGTAGCCGACCTGGCGCAGGATCGCCTTCGACGACTCGTACAGGATGCGGTTCTGCTCGTCGGTGAGGAAGGGCGCGGGCGCCTCCTCCACGAGCTTCTGGTGACGACGCTGCAGCGAGCAGTCGCGGGTCGAGATGACGACGACGTTGCCGGCGGCATCCGCCAGGCACTGGGTCTCGACGTGGCGGGGCTTGTCGAGGTACTTCTCGACGAAGCATTCGCCGCGGCCGAAGGCGGTGATGGCCTCGCGGGTGGCGGAGGCGAAGAGCTCCTCGACCTCGTCGAGTTCGCGGGCGACCTTGAGGCCGCGCCCGCCGCCGCCGTACGCGGCCTTGATCGCGATGGGGAGCCCGAACTCCTCGGCGAAGGCGATGACCTCGGCGGCGCCGGACACCGGACCCGGGGTGCCGGGGGCGAGGGGCGCTCCGACCGTCTCGGCGACGTGACGGGCGGTCACCTTGTCGCCGAGCGCCTCGATGGCCTCCGGCGAGGGACCGATCCACGTCAGACCCGCGGCGATGACGGCGCGGGCGAAGTCCGCGTTCTCGGCGAGGAAGCCGTACCCGGGGTGCACGGCGTCGGCGCCGGCGCGGCGGGCGATCGAGAGGATCTTCTCGATCGACAGATACGTGTCGGCACCGGTCGTACCGTCCAGTGCGTAGGCCTCGTCGGCGAGGCGGACATGGAGGGCGTCCCGGTCCTGGTCGGCGTAGACGGCGACGGACGACTTCCCGGAGTCACGAGCGGCGCGGATGATGCGCACGGCGATCTCCCCGCGGTTCGCGACGAGGACCTTAGCGATGCGAGGCATGAGTGCCAGCCTACCGAGAGCTTGCCGGGTGTTTTTGACCGCACCCCACAAGAACCGCCGAATTTGTATGTGGGAATCTACGAGGACGCGGCCGCGGCGCCCGCATCCGCCCACAGAGTGGTCCACGGGACGTCGAGCTCGCCGCACAGCCGGCGGAGGGTGGACAGCGACATGCCGACCACGGTGGACGGGTCGCCCTCGACCCGGGTGATGAACGGGCCGCCGAGGCTGTCGAGGGTGAACGCGCCCGCGACGAGCAGCGGTTCGCCGGTCGCGACGTACGCATCGATCTCGGCGTCCGTCATGTCGGCGGCGAACGAGACGGATGCCGCGGCGACCGCATGCGCCTCGGCGGGGGCCCTGCCCGGAGCGATCCGGACGACGCTGTGGCCCGAGTGGAGCACGCCGGTGCGCCCCCGCATGGCCCGCCACCGAGCGGTCGCCACCTCGGGCGTGTAGGGCTTGCCCAGGACCTCGCCGTCGATCGCGAACATCGAGTCGCCGCCGATGACGATGCCGTCGAAGTCGGGGTCGTCCGCCTCGATCTCGGCGGCCACGGCGGCCGCTTTGCGCCGCGCGAGCAGCAGCACATGCTCCTCGGGGGCGAGCGCGCGGCCTTCACCGGCCTCGACCGCCGCGACGACGGCCTCCTCGTCGACGTCGGGCGCCTTCGTGGCCGGTTCGATGCCCGCCTGGCGCAGCAGCATGAGGCGGGCGGGGGATGTCGAGGCGAGGAGCACGCGCATACGCCCACGCTATCCGCCCGCGCCGGAGAGCCCGTGTGCGAAGCTCGAGGAATGGATGCGGGCCAGCAGATCGACCTCGAAATCACCGACGTGGCGCACGGCGGGGTGTTCGTCGGGCGGCACGGAGAGCCCGGGGAGCGGGGCCGCGTCGTGTTCGTGCCCGACACGATGCCCGGCGAGCGGGTGCGCGTGCGGCTCACCGACACGCGGAAGTCGTCGTTCTGGCGCGGCGAGGTCGTCGAGGTGCTCGAGGCGTCGCCCCATCGGCGCCCGCACATCTGGCCCCAGGCCGAGCTGACCGCCCTCGACGAGGACCGACCCGGCGGCGCCGACTTCGGGCACATCGATCTCGCCGAGCAGCGGCGGCTCAAGCTGCGCGTCGTCGAGGACGCCCTCGCCCGCATCGGGCGGCTGTCGCTCCCGGTCACGATGGAGGAGGCCGCGGGCCTCGCCGACGACGGGACGCGCCTGCCCGAGCGGGCCGACGGCACACGGTGGCGCACCCGCGTGAGCCTGCACGTCGACGACGCGGGCCGCGTGGGCCCGTTCGGCGCCCGGAGCCACCGCGTCGTGACCGTGACCGATCTTCCGCTGGCCACCGAGGCCGTGGCCCGCGCCGCCGACGAGCTGACCGGCGGCAGGCCCGGACGCATCGACCTCGTGCAGCCCGTCGACGGGCGGGTGCGTGTGATCGCCCGACCCGACGACGCCCGTCGGGGAGACGTGGCCCCCGAGACCGTCGTGGAGCGCGTCGCCGGACGCGAGTTCCGGGTCGATGCGAGCGGGTTCTGGCAGGTCCACCGGCTGGCGGCAGCGACTTTGACCTCGATGGTGCAGGACGCGGCCCGCGCCGTCGGCGCGGACGCCGACGGCTGGCACCTCGACCTCTACGGCGGCGTGGGACTGCTGGGTGCGGCCCTGGGCGATGTGCTGGGCGCGGGCGCCCGCATCACCAGCGTCGAGTCCGATCCGCGTGCCACCGAGCACGCCGGCCGGAATCTCGCGGAGTGGGTGGGGGCCCGGGCCGAGACCGGGCGCGCAGAGCGGTGGGTGGCACAGCTCGCCGCGAACGCCGGTGCGGGGGAGCGGGAACGCCTCGGACGCGGCACCATCGTGCTCGATCCGCCGCGCGCCGGAGCCGGGCAGGCGACGGCCCGGACGATCGCATCGCTCGAGCCCGCGTCGATCATCTACGTCGCGTGCGATCCGGTCGCGCTCGCCCGCGACCTGGCGGTGTTCCGCGAGGCGGGGTACGAGGCGGCATCCGTGCGTGCCGTCGATCTCTTCCCGCACTCGCACCACGTCGAAGCCGTGGTCGCGCTCACGCGCTGACCGGGTTCCCGGCGTAGCAGATCGCGCCGCCGCGCCCCCCCGGGACGCGGCCCCGCGGCGACTAGCATGAGGCCATGACGCGCGTCGCTTTCATCGACGACCACGAGTCGGTCCGGCTCGGGGTCGAAGCCGCGTGCGCGCGCACCGGTTCGACCGACGTGGTGTTCTCGGGAGCGACCGTCACGGCGTACTTCGCCTGGCGCTGCGGCAACGAGGAACGCGCCGACGTCGTGGTGCTGGATCTCACCCTCGGAGACGGCACGACCGTCAGCGAGAACGTGACGCGGCTGACCGACGACGGATCGTCCGTGGTGATCTACAGCGTGGCCGACCGCCCCGCCGCCGTCCGCGAGGCGCTCCACGCGGGAGCCGTCGGCGTCATCAGCAAGGCCGCGCCGATCGCGGACGTCGTGGGGGCCATCACGACCGTCGCCCGCGGCGATGTGCTGAACACGGTCGAGTGGGCGTCGGCCATCGCCGGTGACCGCGCATTCGCCGACGCGCAGCTCTCGACCCGCGAGCGCGAGGTGCTCAAGCTCTACGCGGCGGGCCTCCCGCTGAAGATCGTCGCCGACCGCCTCGGCATCGCCTTCTCGACCGCCAAGGAGAACATCACCCGCATCCGCGTGAAGTACGTGGATGTGGGCCGTCCCGCCCCCACCAAGGTCGACCTGCTGCGGCGGGCCCTCGAGGACGGACTGCTCACCGAGCAGTCGGTGGGCGCGCATGGTTCTTAACCCGGCCGCGGTGCTGTGGCCGGAAGGAACCGACAGCTCGGGGATCCCGGGTATCGCCTCCTTCACGCGCGAACGCGTGGAGCGGGTCATGGCGGTCTCGGTCGCGATCGCGTTCCTCCCCCTCGCGGCGCAGGCGTTCTTCGCGGCGCTCGGGGCCGCCGACGTCGCACCCGGCTGGGAGATCGCGCTCATGGTGCTGGCGTTCGTGCCGTTGGCGTTCATGGAGCTGGCGTTCTTCACCGGCAGACTCGTGAAGACCGCGGGCACGCTGTTCGTCTCGGCCTACGTCCTCGTGCTGCTGCTCTGGCCCATCGCCTCGCAGGGGTCCGCGACCGCCATCACCTACCAGCCGTGGGTCTACCTCCTCGTCACGGTCGCGACGGTGTCCGCGGTCATCGTGATGCCGATGTCGGTGCACATCACCCTGACGATCGTCATCCCGCTGCTGTACGGTCTCGTGCGCATGATCGGTCTCGGCTTCGTCGGCGACGCCTGGATCGCGGTGGGGCTCGACACGTCCTACTCCCTCATCCTCGGGTCCGTCCTGCTGGTGCTCGCCTGGACCTTCCGCACCGCCGCGTCGACGATCGACGAGCGTCGCGTCCACGCCGTGAGCTCCTACGCACAGGCGGCCGCGGTCACGGCGACCGAGCGCGAACGCGTCGCGGTGGCCGCGCTCATGCACGACAGCGTGCTCGCCGCGCTCATCGCGGCCGAGCGTGCCGAGACACCCCGTGAGAACGACCTCGCCGTGTCGATGGCCCGCGAAGCCCTCACCCGGCTCGCGAACACCGACCGGGATGCGGGAGAGGGCAGCGATGCGCCGATCTCGGCGCGTGCCCTGGTCGAGCAGCTCGAACGCATGCTGGCCGACGTCGGCGCGGATGCCGCGGTCGTGGCCCGCATCGACGACCGCACCCCCGTCGTGCCCGGTCGCGTGGCCCGTGCGCTCGTCCTGGCCGCAGCGCAGGCCGTCTCCAACGCGGTGGAGCACGCCGGCGGGCGGGGCCTCGCGGTCGACGTCGAGGGGCGGAGCGCACCGGGCGGTGTGACGATCCGCGTGGCCGACGAGGGGCCGGGGTTCGTCATCGACGAGGTACCGGCCGACCGCCTCGGAATCCGGGCCTCGATCCTGGCCCGCGTGAGCGCCTTCGGCGGGCGCGCCACGGTCGACTCCGACGCCACGGGAACCCGCGTGACGCTCGTCTGGCAGGAGGCCGACGCGTGATCAGCATCCGGTTCGTCACGACGCTGCTCGGCGTCGCCTTCACGGGCTTCCTCGTCGCCCGGGCGTCGTGGATCACGGGGCCCGTCGACCGCCCCGCGCTGCTCTGGGTCGCGATCGTCGTCTTCCTGCTGACCGCGTGGACATGCATCTTCTGGGGCACCCCCACGGGGCTGCGCACCCGCAGCGTGAACGTGACGGTGGCGCGCGGCGGTGAGCGTCTGCCGATGTGGTTGTGCCTCGTGGCGCTCCTGGTGGCCATGGTGCTGCCGCCGATGATCGCCGCGGGCGTCGGATCGGGTGATCTCACCGAGCAGTACTCCACCTGGTACATCGGCGGTCTCGGTGCGCTCATGACCATCCTCGTCATCCGGCGTCGCCCGTGGGCGGCGTGGAGCGGCACGGCGGTGCTCGCCGGCTGGTCGGCCTTCCTGCTCGGCCCGCTGGGGGCGCTGGGGCTGGGCCTGGTCGGCTCGGTCGTCTGGGTGACCGGAGCGCAGTTCTTCACCTACGCGCTCGACCGCGCGGCGCGCGACACCGAGCGTCTCGGCGAGCTGCAGCGCACCGCATCCGCCGTCCAGGCCGCACAGGGCGGCCAGCAGCGCGAGCGCCGCATCCAGATCCAGCGCGCGCTCGCCGTGGCGGGGCCGGTGCTCGCGCGCACGATCGCCACGGGCGGACGGCTCTCGCCGGAGGAGCGCACCGACGCCCGGATCGCCGAGGGGCGCCTGCGCGACGAGCTCCGTGGTCCGCGACTGCTCGACGAGGACGTGCGGGAGGCGCTGGATGCCGCCCGCCGTCGCGGGGCGCTGGTCACCGTCCTCGACGAGGGCGGACTCGACGGCGTCGCCGAGGAGCACCTGCACGCCATCCGCGCCGAGCTGGCGCACGCCCTGCGGCAGTCGCGGTCGGAGCGGCTCTACATCCGCACCTCGCCGGACGACCGCGTCGCGGTGACCGTCGTGGGTCGCGCGTCGTCGACGCTGGGTCTCTCGGACGAGGACAGCGTCGACCTCTGGCGCGAGATCGAGCACCCGGTTCGCTGAGGCGGGGGCCCGGGGGGAGCCGTCGACGCCGAGCCGAAAGAAGTGGGAGGCGGAGGGTGGCGAATCGCACACCCTCCGCCTCCGGCGAGCAGTTACCCGAAAACCACTCGCGAGACCGAAACCGGTATCCCACCCTGATGGGAGACGGTTCGATCGAACGCAGATTGCGTTCCAGCTCCATCAGTCTCCGCGATGGGCGAAATCGTGTCTGTAGGTACTTTGGGGGACACGGGATGCGGCGACGGTGACACCGCCGCCCGGCGCCTCAACCGCCGAAGCGGCCCCATCCCAGATCGCGGCGCAGCGGCGTGCGCGGCGAGCGCTGCGTGAGCTCCCACCCGGAGCGCTGGTGCGCCTCGGGCGCCACCGCCGATTCGGCCTCCTGCTGGTAGGCGGCCGAGACCACGGCGACCGCGGCGGCGAGTTCCTCCGCCGTCGGGTTGCCGCGGCGCACGTCGATGTCGGGAGCCGAGGGGGCGCGGTCGTCCTGGCTCACAGCGGGATGTTCCCGTGCTTCTTGGGCGGCATGCTCGCGCGCTTGCCGCGCAGCGAGCGCAGCGCCTTGGCGATCGCGACGCGGGTCTGCGCGGGCTCGATGATGCCGTCGAGCTCGCCGCGCTCGGCGGCGAGGAACGGGGAGGCCACGTTGTACGTGTACTCGTTCGCGAGCCGGGTGCGCACCGCCGCCACGTCCTCGCCCGCATCCGCGGCGCGCTTCAGCTCGCCGCGGTAGAGGATGTTGACCGCTCCCTGACCGCCCATGACCGCGATCTCGGCGGTCGGCCACGCGAGGTTGACGTCGGCTCCGAGCTGCTTCGAGCCCATGACGATGTACGCGCCGCCGTAGGCCTTCCGCAGGATCACGGTGACCAGGGGCACGGTCGCCTCGGCGTAGGCGTACAGCAGCTTGGCGCCGCGGCGGATGACACCCGTCCACTCCTGGTCGGTGCCGGGGAGGTATCCCGGCACATCCACGAGCGTGACGATCGGGATCGAGAACGCGTCGCAGAAGCGGACGAAGCGGCTCGCCTTCTCGCCGGCGTCGATGTTGAGCGTGCCGGCCATCTGCGACGGCTGGTTGGCGATGATGCCGACCGTGCGCCCCTCGACCCGGCCGAAGCCGATGACGATGTTCGGCGCGAACAGCGGCTGCACCTCGAGGAAGTCGCCGTCGTCGACGACGTGCTCGATCACCTGGTGGATGTCGTAGGGCTGGTTGGGCGAGTCGGGGATGACCGTATTGAGCGAACGGTCCGCATCCGTCGTCTCGAAGTCGAACGCGTTCTCGTAAACGGGAAGCTCGGCCATGTTGTTGTCGGGGAGGAATCCCACCAGCGAGCGCACGTAGTCGATCGCGTCGTCCTCGTCGTCGGCGAGGTAGTGCGCGACGCCGGAGCGGGTGTTGTGGGTGTGCGCACCGCCGAGCTCCTCCATCCCGACGTCCTCTCCGGTGACGGTCTTGATGACGTCGGGGCCGGTGACGAACATCTGGCTGGTCTTGTCGACCATGACGACGAAGTCGGTCAGGGCGGGCGAGTACACGGCGCCGCCGGCCGCGGGGCCCATGATGAGCGAGATCTGCGGGATGACCCCGGATGCGGCGGTGTTCAGGCGGAAGATCTCGCCGTACTTGCCGAGCGCCACGACGCCCTCCTGGATGCGGGCGCCGCCCGAGTCGAGGATGCCGATGCAGGGGCACCCGGCGCGCATCGCGAACTCCATGATCTTGATGATCTTGTCGCCGGCGACCTCGCCGAGCGATCCGCCGAACGTCGAGAAGTCCTGTGCGTACACCGCGACCGTGCGGCCGTGGATGGTGCCGGTGCCGATGACGACCGAGTCGCCGTAGGGGCGGGCCTTGTCCATCCCGAACGCCGTCGTGCGGTGCCGCACGTACTCGTCCATCTCGACGAAGCTGCCGTGGTCCACGAGCAGCTCGATGCGCTCGCGCGCGGTGAGCTTGTCCTTGGCGTGCTGTTTGAGCTGGGCGTTCTTCTCTGCGTCGACGACCGCTTCCTGGTAGCGCTGGCGCAGGTCGGCGATCTTGCCGGCGGTGGTCGAGAAAGCGGGGCTGTCGGTCACGGGTTCCACCCTATCGGCGCGATCCGCTGCATCGTTGGAGGGTCTCGACAGCTGTGCGCCGCTTTCGCTGTGGCGACGGCACGGACGCGTGCGGTGTCAAGCGGGGCGCACGGGGGCGGGGAGCGCGCGTAGGGTGACGGCATGCCGATCCCCGCCGAAGGATTCCCGCTGGCCGCCGCCGTCAGCCCGCGCCTCCAGATCGTCGAGACGACCGACTCGACGAACGCCGACGTCGTGAGCGCGGTCGCCGCCGACGACGCCGAGTGGCCCCACCTCTCGGCCCTCCTCACGACCGACCAGCGGCACGGACGCGGACGCCTCGACCGCCACTGGATCGCTCCGGCCGGAACGGCGCTGGCCGTCTCGGTGGTCGTGCGCGTTCCGGGGCTGCCGATCGAGGCCCGCGGCTGGATCCCGCTCATCGCGGGCGCGGCGATGACCTCGGCCGTCGCGGCGCAGCTCGGCGAAGCGCACGAGGTGCGGCTCAAGTGGCCCAACGACGTTCTCGTCGACGGGGCGAAGATCTGCGGCATCCTCGCCGAGGCGGTGCCGAACCATCCGGATGCGGTCGTCGTCGGCGCCGGGGTCAACACCCGCATGGCGCGCACCGATCTGCCCGTCGCCACGGCGATCTCGTTCGGCGCGATCGGACGCGAGTGCGACGACGACCGACTGCTCGCGGACTTCCTGACCGCGCTCCGTGATCATCTCGACGCGCTCGTGGGTGCGCGCGGCGACGCCGAGGCCTCGGGCGTCCACGCCGCCGTCGAGAAGGCATGCGCGACGATCGGTGCCGATGTCACCGTGTCGCTGCCCGACGACACAGTCCTCGAGGGCCGGGCCGAGCGCATCGACGCCGGCGGGCGGCTCGTCGTCTCGCGCGGCGGCGCCGAGCTACCGGTGGCGGCGGGCGACGTCACGCACGTGCGCTGACGGCTTCGGGGCGTGGCTGACCGGGGCTTGTCGGCGTCAGCACGCACAATGGGAGCATGACGCAGCCGACCGGTCTCGGGATATCCCGTCCGCTCACGCCCGCGCCCGGCGTCCCCACGCCGGAGCGCCGGATCGTGCGCACGCGTCCCCACGCGCGCCGGCTCTTCTGGTCGGCGCTCGTGCTCATCGCGGCCGGCGGGGCGACGGGGTACTTCCTCGGCAACCTCCCCGCTCCGTTCGAGGACTGGATGCTGCTCGCCACCGCCGGAGCCGTCGTGCTGCTGCTCGTGGTCGTGCCGTTCCTCGTCTGGTGGGGCCACACGTACACGATCACCACGCGGCGGGTGATCGAGAGGGCGGGGCTGTTCGGGCGACGCTCCCGAGAGCTGACGCACGTGCGCGGCTACGCGATCACGTTGCGCCGCGGCATCCTGCAGCGCCTGTGGGGGACGGGCACGCTGCTGCTCGACGACGGGGTGGGGCGCCCCCTCGCTATCCGCAACATCCCGCAGGCGCAGCTGGTGCACGAAGTGCTCGTCGACCAGGTCGAGGTCAATCAGATCCTGGCGCACCGCGACGCACAGCCGCTGCCGCCCGGACCACCCCCTCTTCCCGGGCGCTGACGCGGTGAGAACGCACGGTGCGCGCCGGATGACGCGGCGCACCGCCGACGCGTGCGGAAGAATGGCGGGGACGAAAGGGTGACCATGGGCGTGCGTGTGGGAGTCGTAGGAGGCGGGCAGCTGGCCCGCATGATGATCGCACCGGCGGTGGAACTCGGCGTCGAGATCCGCGTGCTGGCAGAGCAGGACGGCATGAGCGCCGCGCTCGCCGCCACCCGGGTCGGCGACTATCGCGACCTCGACACCGTGCGCGCCTTCGCCCGGGATGTGGATGTGGTCACGTTCGACCACGAGCACGTCCCCCAGGACGTGCTGCGCGCGCTCGAGGCCGAGGGTGTGCAGGTGCACCCGGGGCCCGATGCGCTGCGCTTCGCCCAGGACAAGCTCGACATGCGCGCCCGGCTCGCCGAGCTCGGCATGCCGCAGCCTGACTGGGCGCGCGTCACCACGCTCGACGAGTTGCAGAGCTTTCTCGACGACCACGGCGGTCGCGGCGTCGTCAAGACGCCGCGCGGCGGATACGACGGCAAGGGCGTGCGTGTCGTCGGTGCCGCGACCGAGGCGCAGGACTGGTTCACGGCGCTCGCCGAGGACGCGAACGGCGGCGCCCTGCTCGTCGAGGAGCTCGTCGACTTCACGCGCGAGCTCGCGCAGCAGGTGGCGCGGCGCCCGTCGGGACAGATCGTGGCGTATCCCGTCGTCGAGACGGTGCAGCGCGGGGGAGTGTGCGCCGAGGTCATCGCGCCGGCGCCCCGGGCCGACGGACGCCTGGCCGCCGAAGCGGAGCGGATCGGACTCGCCATCGCCGACGGCCTCGGCGTGACCGGGATGCTCGCCGTCGAACTCTTCGAGACGACCGATGAGCGCCTCCTCGTCAACGAGCTGGCCATGCGCCCGCACAACAGCGGGCACTGGAGCCAGGACGGCGCGGTCACCGGGCAGTTCGAGCAGCACCTGCGCGCCGTGCTGGACCTGCCGCTGGGGGAGACCGCCCCGGTGCAGCCCTGGGCTGTGATGGTCAACATCCTGGGCGGGCCCGCGCAGGGGTCGCTGGCGGAGCGTTTCGCCGACGCGATGACGCGGCATCCCTCGGCCAAGATCCACACCTACGGCAAGGCCCCGCGGCCGGGTCGCAAGGTCGGACACGTCAACGTCATCGGCGACGACCTCGACGACGTCGTCTACCAGGCGCGCGCGGCCGCATCCCACTTCGTCGACTGAGCGGCGCAGACCGGCGCGCGCCGTTGCGGGTATCTGCCAGCGTCGGGGCCTAGCCTTGTCGGGTGACCCGGCCCCTGCATTCTTCCGACACGCCCCTGGTCGGCGTCGTCATGGGTTCCGACTCGGACTGGCGGGTGATGAGCGATGCATCGCAGGCGCTCACCGAGTTCCAGATCCCGCACGAGGTGGAGGTGGTGTCCGCGCACCGCACACCCGACAAGCTGCACCGCTACGGGCGTGACGCGCGGGCGCGGGGAATCCGCGTGATCATCGCGGGTGCCGGCGGCGCCGCGCACCTGCCGGGCATGCTCGCATCCGTCACGGCGCTGCCGGTCATCGGCGTGCCGGTGCCGCTCGCCACGCTCGACGGCATGGACTCCCTGCTCAGCATCGTGCAGATGCCGGCCGGCATCCCCGTCGCCACCGTATCGATCGGCGGCGCGAAGAACGCCGGGATCCTGGCCGCGCGCATCCTCGGGGCCTCGGACGCCGCGATCGCCGACCGCATCGAGGCATACGCCCGCGAGCTCGAGGCGATGGTCGACGAGAAGAACCGGCGGTTGAAGGACTCGCTGTGAGCATGACGGCATCGCGGCCGCGCGGCGGCGGGACGAGCGCACCCATGGTGAACCCGTACCCGTTGCGGTACCCCGACAGCGGTTCGCGGTCGGTCATGACCCGCCGCGCCTGGTGGCTCGTGGTGCTGAACCTCTTCGTGCCCGGATCCGTGCAGGTCCTCGCGGGTAACAAGCGGCTCGGTCGGTTCGGGCTGGGCGCGACCCTCGTGCTGTGGGCGGCCGTCATCCTGCTCGGCGTGATCGCCGTGCTCTCGCCGCGCACGCTGACCGATCTTGCGACCGCCGCCTGGCTGCCGGGCTGGCTCGGCGCCCTCCGCGCGGTGCCGTTGCTGATCGCGCAGGCCGCGCTGTTCGGGTACGCGGTGCTCTGGATCATCCTCACGATCGACACGATGCGGCTGCTGCGTCTGGTCAAGCTCACGCCATGGGCGCGCCCGGCGACCGCCGTCGTCGCGATCGGTGCGCTGGTGCTGGTGAGCGGTGGCGCGGTCTACGCATCGACCGCGGTGGGCGCCACGCGCGACACCCTCGGTGCGGTGTTCACGCAGACCGGCCCGGCCGTCGACCCGGTCGACGGGTACTACAACATCCTGCTCCTGGGCGCCGACAGCGGCGAGGGCCGGGACTCCATGCGCTTCGACAGCGTCTCGGTCGTCTCGATCAACGCCGACACCGGCGCGGTCACGATCTTCGGCATCCCGCGCGACATGCCCAACTTCCCGTTCGCCCCGGGCCCCATGCAGGACAAGTACCCCGACGGTCACGAGAGCCACACCGACTCGACCTGCGGATGGGGCAGCGGCATCAACCAGCTGCGCACCGAGGTCGAGGTCTGCCAGGACGGCAACGAGCTCTACCCGGATGCGGTGGCCAACGGTTCGGAGCCCGGCATCGAGGCGACGAAGGATGCCGCCGAGGGCATCCTCGGCATCACGATCCCGTTCTACGCGTTCATCGACATGGATGGTTTCGCCGCCATGATCGACGCGCTCGGCGGCGTCCGCATCACCGTGACCGAGCGTCTGCCCGAGGGCGGCGGCCCCGCGTACACCGGTCAGTCGGCCGAGGAGTGGGCGACCGGATGGATCGAACCCGGTGAGCAGGTCATGGACGGCGACACGGCACAGTGGTACGCCCGATCGCGGTACACGACCAACGACTGGGATCGGATGAAGCGCCAGCGGGAGCTGCAGGAGGCGATCCTCGCGCAGTTCACACCGACGAACGTCCTGACCCGCTTCCAGGAGATCGTGACGGCGGGCGACCATCTCGTCGACACCGACATTCCGCAGTCCATGCTCGGCTACTTCGTGGAGCTCGGGATCAAGGCGAAGGAGCAGCCGATCACCTCGATCGAGCTGACGCCCGAGGGTGGCATCGACGACCGCAACCCCGACTACGCCTACGTGCAGCAGCTCGTGCAGCAGGCGCTGTACCCGCCCGACCCGTCCCCGACCCCCGCCGGCTGACCCCGCCCCATCCGCCGTCCGTGCGCACCGCCTCCGCGGTGTGCCCTGGGCGCACCGCACCCGCGCCCGGCGCGACCCGGGCGCACCCGCCCCACTCGCCGTTTGCCCGACCCGGGCGCACCCGCCCCACTCGCCGAGCGCATATCCCGTGCGCGAGCGCATATGGTCCGGGATGTGCGCTCGGTGACGGGATGTGCGCTCGCTTAGGGAGAGCGCAGCGCTGGCAGCGCGAGCGGACGGGCGAGCGTGTGGAGCGGGCGAGCCGGCGTCTCGGGCGGACGAGCGTGTGGAGTGGATGCGCGTGGCGCGCGGCGCGCCCCATCCGCCGAGCGCATATCCCGTGCGCGAGTGCACATCGTCCGGGATGTGCGCTCGCTGACAGGATGTGCGCTCGCGGAAGGACAGGGGCGGGCGGGCGGCGGGCGGGCGGTCGGTGGGCGGGCGGGCGGCGGGCGGGGTGGATATCCCGGCGCGCGGCGGTCTCTCAGGGGCCGCGGCGGGAGCGTCGCTAGGCTCAGACGGTGACTGTCTCGCTCCGCCTCGTCCTCGATCAGCTCGTCGACGCGAGCGACGCGGATGTGGCGGAGGCCAGTCAGCAGATCGCCCGTGCGCTCATCTCCGTCGCCCCCCGCGGGTGCGATGTCGCGGCGATCGTGCCCGCCGGAGCCGAAGAAGCGGCGCACGCCATCGACGGCCTCGCCGCCGTGACCAAGGCTCCGCTCGCGCGTCCGCGCCTCGCCGCGTCGTGGCAGCTCGGCATCGTCCCGGGTATCGGTGGCGGCCTCATTCACGCCACCTCCCTGCTCGCCCCGCTCGTGCGCCATGACCGCGCCAACGACAACGATCAGACGGTCGTGACCGTGTGGGAGCTCTGCGCATGGGAGGTCCCCGACGACCTTCCGCGCGCCGTCGTCGCCGGTCAGCGCGCGCTCATGAAGCGTGTCGAGAGGTACGCCGACGCGGTGGTCGTGCCCTCGCACGCCATGGCCGAGCGGCTCGCCGAGATCTCGCCCAAGCTGTCGTCGCGACTGCGGGTCATCCCCGGTGCAGCCCCCGTCGACTTCGCCGCGCCGTCGGACGCGGTGGGGCGCCGCCGCGAGCTGCAGATCCCCGAGGGCGCCGTGGTCATCGCGGGTGCGCGCTGCGACGACGCCGCTCTCGCCGCCGGGCTGTCGGCCGTCGCCGCCCTCGAGGGCGAGCGGTCGGTCGTGGTGCTCGACATCCGCGAGGGGGGTGAGCCCCGCGTGGTCGATCTGGCCGAAGCAGCCGGGCTTCCGGCCTCCCGGCTGCACATCCGCGGGCACCTCGACGCGCCCGACCGGGCCGCCGTCATCGACTCCGCCGTCGCTCTGGTGGCTCCGTCGGCGCTGACCGCGTTCCCGTGGCGCGCCGTCGACGCGCTGGCCCTCGGCATCCCCGTGGTGGCGGTCGACTCGGCCGTGCACAAGGAGGTATTGCTCGACGGGGCACTCGTCGCCCCCGCGGAGCAGCTCGGCGCCTCGCTCGGGCAGGTGCTCGCGTCGGATGAGAGCCGGCACCGGTACGCCGTGCGCGCGGGTGACCGCGGGCGCGCCTTCTCGTGGCGTGACCACGCGGAGCGGGTCTGGGCGCTGCACGCCGAGCTGTGAGCGGTCGATAGGCTGTGCCGGTGACTTCTCGTGTGGGTGTCGTCGTGCGGACCAAGAATCGTCCGGATTTCCTCGCCCGCGCGCTGGCGGATGTGGCCGCGCAGACCTACGCCGATGCCGAGGTGATCGTCGTCAACGACGGCGGCGACGGCGAGGTGGCACGCGCGGTCGTCGCCGCATCCGCTGTCGCGGACCGTAGCCGGGTGCTCGAGACGGCCGGCGAGGGAGGACGCTGCGCTGCCGCGAACCTCGGGATGCGCGAGACGACGGCCGACCTGGTGGTGCTGCACGACGACGACGACTTCTGGCATCCGGAGTTCCTGGAGCGCACGGTCGCGCATCTGAACGCGCACCCCGAGGACGCCGGCGTCATGGTGCCGACGGAGATCGTGTACCAGGTCCGTGAGGGGGACGCGTGGGTCGAGACCTCGCGCGTGCCGTTCTGGGAGGGCATGACGTCGGTGACCTTCACGTCGCTCCTCGAGGTGAACCGCGCCGTTCCGATCTCATTCCTGTACCGGCGTGCGCTGCACGACGAGGTCGGGTACTACGACGAGGGCCTCGACACGGTCGAGGACTGGGAGTTCTACTTGCGCATCACGGCGCGTCATCCCCTCGGCTTCCTCCCCGGCGAAGCGCTCGCCTTCTGGACCCAACGGCCCTCGGCGCGGGGCGCCGCCGGCAACAGCATGTTCGAGCTGTCGGGAGCGCACGAGCGGGACGACCTCGCGGTGCGGGATGCGGCCCTGACCGCGTGGGTGGCGCGCAACGGTGCGGGGCTCCCGATGTACATGGCGCACCTGGCGTCGCAGCTGCGTGCCGAGTTCCGTGAGGAACTGGCATCGCAGCTCGACCGCCAGCGGCAGGACATCGTCGCCGAGATCTACGATCGCCATCCGCTCTGGCGGCGTCTTCGGGCGTTGCGCGGAGCGGTGCGGCCGCGCCGGAACGCGGAGTAGCGGGTGGATCGGAACACGGTGCGCCGGGCGGTGCGGGCGCTTCGTGAGGTACCCGTCGTGGGGCCGGTCGTGCGTGCGTCCGATCGCCTCTGGTGGTGGCGGACGATTCGTCGATCGGGGCTCGTCGACGCGGGCTTCTACGCCGCGCAGCTCGGGTGGCGGCGCATGCCCGCGGATCTCGCCATCCTGCACTACGTGGGATGGGGGTTCCGACGCGGCCGCAGCATCAATCCGCTGTTCGACGAGGTCCACGCGGGCGGCGGGCTGCCGGAGGTGTTCCGGGTGCCGGCGATGTACGCCTATCTCGTCAGCGACCGGCCGACGGTGCAGGTGCACCCTTGGTGGGACGCCGTGGCGCACGCCCGCGCATCGGATTCGCCCGAGCGCGGAGCGTTGGAGGCCGTATGGGACCGGCCCGACACGACGATCCTCCTCGCTGCGGGTGCGCAGGAGCGCCGGGTCACCGTGGCCGCCCTCCGGGCTGAGGCGCTCATGGCCGCGCGCGGGTGGCGCGGACACCGGAGGTCGGGCGCCGCGGCGCCGGGCACCGCGGAGCGGACGCTCGTGAGAGTCATCCAGCGGCGTGATCGCGGGTACGCGCGCAAGGCGGCGCAGGCGGCGCGATTCTCCCTGTCCGGCGGCGCCGCGGCGTCGATCGAGATGGTCGACCCGGACGCGTCGCAGTGGGTGTCCGCCGCACTGCTGGTCTCTCTGCACCCCGGGCTGCGGCTCCGACGCCACGGCCGGCGGGCCCGGTGGAGCGACGTCCTGCGGGCGGCGGCGGGCATCGGCGGCGGAACGATCGCTGTGCTCGATCCGCGCGGCGACGTCAACGACACCGAGGTCGACCTGCTCGTCGCCCGGGCGGAGGAGGGCCGTGCAGCCATTCCCGTGCACCGCCACGAGAACGGGACTCTCGTCGGCATCGGCGCGGCGGCAACCCCCGGGGCGCGTCGGCCGACCCGCATCCTCGGGGATCATCCCTACGAGGACGCGTCCCGGCTGGGTGGCCGAGTGGAGGTCCCGCTGCTGACGGGGCGCTCCGTCGCGATGCCGGGCGAGGCGCTGCGCGCGGCGCTGGCGGCGACGGGGCGCAGCGATGATCTGGAAGCGCTCTCGCCCGCCATCCGCGACCTCATCCCGTTCGAGGCGCTCATCGACATCGCTCCGGTGCTGGATGAACCCGAGGTGGCGTTCTCGTCCGGCAGGCCCGCGGATGCCGCGAGCCCGTCGCGCCGCGACGACCGTCCCGCCGCCGAGGAGCTGCACTCCCGCGCAGGCTTCACGACGGTGCGGTGGGGGGCCGGCCGGGACGGCTCGGCCGAACCCGTGCTGCGGTGGGAGCGTCCACACCCGACCGCGCAGCGTTGGGCCATCAAGATCTGCTCGCCCGCCGGCCGTCGAGGCGAGGTGTGGGGTGACACCCACTTCGCGCACGGTCTCGCCGCGGCCCTGCGTCGCCGCGGCCACGAGGTGGTGATCGACGCCTTCGGTGCGTCTCGGCGGCCGACCGCCTACCTCGACGACGTCAACGTCGTCATCCGCGGGCCCTACCGCATCGACCCGCCCGACACGGGCGTCAACCTCGAGTGGATCATCAGCCACCCCGATGAGATCGGCCGCGAGGAGATCTCCCGGTTCGACCGGGTGTTCGCTGCCTCCGAGCCGTGGTCCGCATCCGCGAGCGCCCGCTGGGGGATGCCCGTCGAGCCGCTGCTCGAATGCGCGGACGTCGACAAGTTCCACCCGCGGTCGCTCCCGCGCGGCGACGACATCGTCTTCGTGGGCACGGCCAGAGGCATCGCCCGACCGAGCGTGGTCGCTCCCATCGCCGCCGGTATCGACGTGAAGGTGTACGGACCGGACTGGCGGCCCTTCCTCCCGGCGTCCGCCATCACCGCCGAGTCGATCCCGAACGACGAGCTGCCCGCGCGGTACGAGACGGCGTCGGTGGTGCTCAACGACCAGTGGCCCGCCATGCGTCGCGAGGGCTTCATCGCGATGCGCCCCTTCGACGTGGTCGCCGTCGGCGGGCGGGTGATCTCGGAGCAGGTGCACGGGATCGAGGAGCTCTTCGACGGCGCGGTGGTCACCTACCGCGATGCCGCGCACCTGGTGGAGCTCCTGCGCACCGACCCCGCCGAGCTGTTCCCGGGACCGGAACGGCTCGCCGAGATCGCCGCCGTCATCCGCCGAGACCATTCCTTCGACGCACGCGCGGGAGTCCTGCATGAGCGGGCCGCGACCGCCCGCGCAAGGAACTCCTCGTGAGGAACGCTAGAATTCCACGGCAACGTGGGTGCGGATCGGCAGGTCCGCGCAGCCGAACGATGAGAGAGTGACTGTGAGCGAAACCTCCACGCCGGCGGCTTTCCCCGAGGCGGGGCGACGGATCATCTTCTACCTGCTGTGGGACCCGCGCGGGATCGTCGACGACTATGTCGTACACAAACTGGAGAAGCTCCGCGGTTTCGCGGAGCACATCTTCGTGGTCGTCAACGGCAAGCTGACGCCTGAAGGGCGTTCTCGGCTCTCCGAGGTCGCCGACACGGTCTGGCAGCGCGAGAACCGGGGCTTCGACGTCGAGGGCTATCGAGCGGGGTTGGCCGAGTTCGGTGAGGATCGACTCTCCGAGTACGACGAGTTGATCCTCATGAACTACACGTGGTTCGGGCCGATCAATCCCTTCGAGCCGCTCTTCGAGCGGATGGATGCGGAAGAAGTCGACTTCTGGGGACTGACGGACCATGCTCGCGTGGAGCCCAATCCCTTCACCGGTGAGGGAGTGCTTCCCCGTCATATCCAGTCGCATTGGATCGCGGTCCGGCGACGCATGTTCCAGAGCGAGCAATGGCGCCGTTACTGGCGGGAGATGCCAGCGATCACCTCGTACTCCGATTCGATCCTGCAGCACGAGTCGGTCTTCACCGACCGTTTCGCGCGCGATGGCTTCTCCTTCCTCGTCGCCTATCCGTCGAGCGACTTCTCGTCCGAGAACGCGTCGATGTTCGACGGGCGTGCGCTGTTGGATGCGGGGTGCCCGATGCTCAAGCGTCGGCCCTTCTTCCACGACCCGCTCTTCCTCGACCGGAACACGGTGGTGCCGCGGCACTATCTCGACGCCGCGATCGAGCGGGGCTACCCGGTCGAGATGATCTGGCAGAATCTCACGCGCAGTTCCCAGCCGAAGGTGCTCAGCACCAACGCGGCGATGATGCGCGTGCTCCCCGATGTCGACACCGGTTACGACACCGAGCACCCGCTCCGTGTCGCCGTCGCCATGCACATCTTCTACACGGACCTGACCGCCGAGCTGTTGGCGCATGCCGCCCGGTTGCCGGGATCCTTCGACCTGTTCATCACGACCTCCGACGAGACGAAAGCGGCGGAGATCCGGGCGCACGTCGCCGAGCAGCACGACCCCGCGCGAGGAGCCGTCGAGGTCCGCGTGACGCCGTCGAACCGCGGACGCGACATGGGTGCATTCTTCGTCGGATGTCGGGACGTCCTCACCCCCGGCCGATACGACATCGTCTTCAAGTTGCACTCGAAGAAGACGGTTCAGGACGGGTTCACCGTGGGGGAGTTCTTCCGGTGGCAGCAGATGTCGAACCTGTTGAACTCTCCGGGCTACGCGGCCAATCTTCTCGCGCTCTTCCAACGCGAGCCGGGTCTCGGGGTGGTCTTCCCCCCGATGGTCCATACCGGCTTCCCCACGCTCGGCCGCGCCTGGTTCACCAACTGGGGGCCGGCTGCGGAGATGTGCGAGAAGCTGGGGATCAGTGTGCCATTCGATGATCCCTCGCCCCTCGCTCCCTTCGGAGGCATGTTCGCCTTCCGGCCGGAAGCTCTGCGTCGCATCACTCAGGTCGACTGGACGTATGAGGATTTCCCGGCTCCTTCGTCGAACGCGGACGGCGATCTCTCCCACGTTCTCGAACGCCTGCCCGCCTACGCAGCAGCCGAAGACGGCTACCACACGCGAACGACCGCCAACCTCGAGTACGCGGAGATCAGCCACACGGCGCTGGAGTACAAGCTGGACCGCGTGACCAGGACACTGCCCGGCTACGCCAACGAGCAGTCCGGGCTCTTCGATAGGACGGGCTCGTTCTTGGAGGGCGGACTGCTCGGGTTCGTCAAGGCCTACCTGCGTCTGCATCGTCCGAATCTCGTCCCCTCGCTGTATCGGGTGTACTCGCCCGTCCGCGGTGTTTACCGGTCGCTGCGTTCGCTGCGCCATCGAGCGCGTCGCGTGCGGACGGTTCCGGTCGCGCAGGAGCCGCGCGTCGACGAGATGGAGATTCTTTGACGGGGCGGCGCCCCGACGGTGCAGGAGGAACCTCTCGGGTGTGGTTCGTCATCCGTGTCCTCGGGGTCGCGGCGCTCGTCGTCGTGACGCTGACCGCTCTGAGACTCACCACCGGCGGTTACCGCGTCGAGCCTGTCGCCGTCTTGGCGCCGGCAACCGCCGACAGCGTGTGCCGACCGGCCGTCGACCAACCGGATCGATCGCTGTGGCTCGACGGAGACCAGGCCGCGGAGCAAGCCTGGGCTGCCGAGGCGCCGGGCCCGGACGACGAGTACATCGTCGGGCCCAACGGGTGGCTGTTCTGGAGCGACTTCATGGAGAGCTACGCGTCTCAGGCCGTGGGTCGCGCGCACCTCGACGCGCAGGAGATCCAGCGGTGGATCGACTACCTGACGAGCGTCCGGGACGGACTTGCCGCGGATGGCATCGAATTCATCGTCGTCGTTCCCCCCTCCACCTCGAGCGTCTACCCGGAGGAGCTCCCCGAGTGGATGCAGGACCTGCGAGGGCCGACGATCATGGACCAGTTGCTCGACTCGTCGTCCGACCTGCCCATCGTGGACATGCGCACGCCGCTCCGAGATGCCAAGGGCGCTGAGCACCCGATCTACTCGGCGAGCAACAGCCACTGGACTCCCTACGGGGCATACGTCGGCTGGCAGCAGATCGCGGAATGCACGCCTCAGCTGTACCCGGAGCAGCAGGGTCTGCGTACGCCGATCGTGGCGGGCGTTTCAGCGCCCACCGTCGCCAACGAATGGGTCAACGCGGGAGCGGAGAGCATCGGTCCGGATTGGTCCACGCTCGAGTTCGGCGAGAGCTTCCAGCCGGTGACCCGCACGGACGCGGCCGGCGTGATCAGCGTGCGCGCAGGCGAGGAGACGACGGACGCCGCGGATCTTCCCGCCTCCACCAGCGTGCCGACGTCGTGGACCGGGAAGTCGGCCGTGATCCTGCGCGATTCGATGGGGAACGATCTGTCACCGTACTGGCAACAGGCATACTCGCCGACCTGGCAGCTCCCGTCCGATGCCGACCTCGTCGAGTTCCCTTCGTTCCGGGACTACGTGAGTGCGTTCTCGCCCGACGTCGTCATCTTCGAGCTCGCCGAGCGACACCTCATCAATGTCCCGCCCGCAGGTCGGGGCTACGAGTAGGGTCGTGTTCATGGGCCTCTCTTCGCGCCGGTTCGGCCCCCTTCGCCTCAGTTCGCTCATCGCCATCGCCGTCCTGGTCGGAGCCGGGGTCAGCGCGTGCGCCCCCGAGCCCGGGGGCGGACAGTCGAATCCCTCGCCGACCCGGCCAGCGCCGTCCGCATCGTCGTCGTCGTCGTCATCGTCATCGCCCGTCCCGTCTTCCTCGGAGCCCGCGCCGGTTGCGAGCCCTCAGCCCGGGAGCTCACTGGCGTCCGTCGACGTGCAGGTCATCACCGCCGAGGTGTACCAGGGCACTCTGGAGGTGACCGGTGCAGCCTTCGGCGTGCAGGAAAGCGATGCTCGCTGCACCCTGAGCGCGCGACGCGGTGACGATGAAGTGCGTCGTACCTCGACGGCGACCGCCACCACGGCGGCGACCTACTGCGCTCTACTCACTATCGGGGTCGACGAGCTCGGGCCCGGCGAGTGGGAGATCGATCTCTCCTACGAATCCTCATCAAGCGCCGGTTCCTCGGGTACGCAGAAAGTCGACGTGTCATGACGGAACTCCCTTCCACGAGGCGTGGTCGCGCGCTCGGCCTGCTCCTGGCGCTCCTGGTCGTGGCCGGAATTCTCGTTCCGGTCGTCTCTCCGATCGCCGCGCAGCCCGCCGAAGCCGCGGTCGCGTCCGATTGGGACCCCGGCTACATCATCGACGACAAGATCTTCTACAACTCCAACTCCATGACGGCGTCGGAGATCCAGTCCTTCCTCAACGCGCAGGTCCCGAACTGCAACGCGGGAGCGACCTGCGTCAAGGACTACGGACAGGCCACGGCGTCGATCGCGGCGGACAGATACTGCAACGGATATCAGGGTGCGGCGTGGCACTCGGCGGCGCAGATCATCGACATCGTCGCGCGGTCCTGCGGCATCAGCCAGCAGGTCCTCATCGTCCTGTTGCAGAAAGAGCAAGGCCTCATCACCTCGCGGGCGCCCTCGGCATGGGCCTACCAGGCAGCGACGGGGCAATCGTGCCCGGACACGGCGCCGTGCGACCCTGCGTTCTCCGGTTTCTTCTACCAGGTCTACTACGCGGCGCGGCAGTTCGAGGTCTACCGGATGAACCCCACCCTGTTCGGGTACCGCGAACAGCGATGGAACAACATCCTGTACAACCCGAACCGTGCCTGCGGAACCTCCAGCGTCTACATCCACAATCAGGCGACGGCAGCCCTCTACATCTACACGCCGTACACCCCCAACCCGGCGGCGCTCGCAAATCTCTATGGGACGGGCGACGGGTGCTCGAGCTACGGAAATCGGAACTTCTGGCGGCTGTTCACCGACTGGTTCGGAAACCCCCGGTCGTACGAGATCCACCCGGGCTTCGTCTCCTACTGGAACTCCACCGGCGGAGCGACCGGAAGCCTCGGCGCAGCAGCCTCGTACCCGGTCTATGTCGAGGCGAATGGTCAAGGCTGGTACCAGCGCTTCCAAAAGGGAACGCTGTACGGAAGCTACCGGGGTGGCACCGTCGTCATTCCCAACGGTGAGATCCTCTCCGCCTTCGATCGCGAGGGCGGCCCGTCGAGCGGAGTGGGCTGGCCCAATGCCGCCCAGATCTGCGTCGCCAACGGTTGCTGGCAATCCTTCACTCTCGCGGGCATATCCGGCACTCCCGCGTGGGGCGGCCACATCATGTGGGGCGGTATCTACGCCTACTGGCAGTCAGCGGGAGGGATGGCGGCGCTCGGCCCCGCGCTGAACGACGTTCGCCTGGCGACGGCGGGCAAGACCCAGGCATGGGTTCAGCACTTCGAGAAGGCCGTCGTCACGCAGGGCGCGTACGGGATACAGACGGTGCCCGCGTCCGGCATCCAGTCCTACTGGCACGGCAGCGGCGGTGGAGAAGGCTGGCTCGGCTGGCCGATGTCTGCGTACGCCTGCGCGTCGGGTCAGTGCGTGCAAGTGTTCGAGGGCGGCACCGTCTCCTCCTCGGCGTGGGGGGTTCACGCGTCGTACGGCACCTTCGTGTCGTATTGGAACGCGCGGGGCGGTCTGTCCGGCATGGGCGCCGCGCTCAACGACATCCGCACCTCCTCCGCCTCCGGTGGCGGCTGGATTCAGAACTTCGGCGCGGGTGTCGTCGCGCAGAGCTCCCGCGGCATCTTCACCGTTCCCTACGGTCGCATGCAGGAACTGTGGTCCAGCAGCGGCGCCGAACGCGGGTCGTTCGGCTGGCCGATCGCGGAGAAGACCTGCACAGGATCGCAATGCATCCAAGCGTTCCAGAACGCCATCTTGAGTGATTCGTCCTGGGGTACCTGGGCCACCTGGGGCAGCATCGCCTCCGCGTGGACGGCGGGCGGCGGGATCAGTTCGTACGGCGCGGCCGTCAACGGCATCCGATACACGACGGCGAGCGGAGGGGGTTGGATCCAGCACTTCGGCTCCGGAGTGATGTCCCAGACGCAGACGGGCGCGCCCATCTTCACGCCGTACGGTCCGATCCTCGAGACCTGGTATGCCTACGGCGGTGAACGAACGTGGCTCGGGTGGCCTACCGGTGCCCAGGTATGCGACGCGTCGGGATGCACCCAGCAGTTCCAGAACGGTGTCGCGCGCTGGAGTTCCACCGCAGGCGTCTCGTTCCAGCCGCGGTGAGGGCACGTACTCCCGTAGACTTCGATGCGATGAGCACCCAGTCGAATCCCTTGTCCATCGTCGTCACCGGAGCCCGCGGTTATGTGGGGCGACACGTCGTGACGGACCTCCTCGAGAGGGGGCACGACGTCACAGCCGTCGTGCGACCGGGCCGCGCCGACGGCGTCGACGAGCGGGCGCGGATCGTGGAAGCGGACATCCTCGCGCCGGGATTCGATCCGGCCGCCATCGTGGGTGAGACGACCGACGCCTTCATCCACCTCGCATGGGAGGACGGGTTCACGCACAATGCGCCGTCGCACATGCGTCACCTCTCGGCTCATTTCGACCTGATCACGAGCGTCGCCGCTGCGGGAGTCCGGCGGATCGCCGTTCTCGGGACCATGCACGAAATCGGCTACCACGAGGGTGCGATCACCGCGGAGACACCGACGAACCCCCGATCCCTGTACGGCGTCGCGAAGGACGCGCTCCGGCGTTCCCTGTTCCTCGCGATCCCGGAGGACATCGAGCTCACGTGGCTGCGTTGCTACTACATCTACGGGGATGACCGGCGGAACAACTCGATCTTCACGCGGCTTCTCGAAGCGGTCGAAGCCGGCCGCGAGACGATGCCCTTCACCACCGGCAAGAACAAGTACGACTTCATCCACGTCGACGAGCTCGCCCACCAGATCTCAGCCGTGGCGATAGCCGACGGCGTGCGAGGGATCGTGAACTGCAGCAGCGGGGAGCCGGTGTCGTTGGCGGATCGTGTGGAGGGGTTCATCCGCGAGAACGATCTGCCGATCGCCCTCGAGTACGGGGCCTTCCCCGACCGCCCTTACGATTCGCCTGCCGTCTGGGGCGACGCGGAGATCGTCCGCGGAGTTCTCGCGCGCGAGAACTGACTCCGGCCGCGACACATCCGGGCCGGAGTCAGGTCCGGTGTGTCCGCTCAGGGAGCGGGAAAGGGCGTGACATCGCCCAAGCGCGGGTGCTGACGGTCCTTGTCGGATACTTCCGCGTCCGACAAGGAGATCGGCCACTCGATGGCGGCGGTCTCGTCGGCGAGGTTCAGGAACGTGTAGTTCGCGGTGGGGGACCAATGGTCGTTCACGAGGTACGTGTACGCCGTGTTCGGCTCGAGGGTCTGGTAGCTGTTGCCGACGCCGCGCGGGACGAAGATCGCGCGTGACGGGTCGAGTTCCGTCGTGAAGACCGCTCCGAAGGACGGGCCTTCGCGGAGGTCGACCCATGCGCCGAAGATCCGCCCCGATGCCAAGGAGATGAACTTGTCCCAGGGCTCGGCGTGGATACCGCGGGTCGTGCCGATCTCGTCGTTGAAAGAGATGTTGTTCTGCACGGGGTCGAAATCGGGAAGACCCGCGGCGACCATCTTCTCGCGTTGCCAGTTCTCTTTGAACCAGCCGCGCGAATCTCCGTGCACGGGCAGTTCCCAGACGGTCAGGCCGGGGATCGGAGTGTCCGTCACGGTGAGGCTCTTGCCGAACTCGATGCCCATCACTGTCCCTTCGAGGCGTAGAACGCTTCGACGCCGTCCTTCGCGCCGGCCCACCAGGCTTCGTTCTGCCGGTACCAGTCGATGGTCGCGGCGAGTCCCGCTTCGAAGTCGCCGTAGGAGGGGGTCCAGCCGAGTTCGGTGCGGAGCTTGGTGGAGTCGATCGCGTAGCGCAGGTCGTGGCCGGCGCGGTCGGTGACGTGGTCGTAGGCGTCGGCGGGCTGACCCATGGTCGTGAGGATCAGTTCGACGACGTCCTTGTTGTTCTTCTCGCCGTCCGCGCCGATGAGGTACGTCTCACCGATCACGCCCTTGTCGAGGATGGTGAGGACCGCGGAGGAGTGGTCGTCGGCGTGGATCCAGTCGCGGACGTTCTCGCCCGCCCCGTAGAGCTTGGGGCGGATGCCGCGGATCACGTTCGTGATCTGGCGGGGGATGAACTTCTCGACGTGCTGGTACGGGCCGTAGTTGTTGGAGCAGTTCGAGATCGTGGCCTGCACGCCGAACGAGCGCACCCACGCGCGCACCAGGAGGTCGGAGCCGGCCTTGGTCGACGAGTACGGCGACGAGGGGTTGTACGGGGTGTTCTCGGTGAACCGTTCCGGGTCGTCGAGCTCGAGGTCTCCGTAGACCTCGTCGGTCGAGATGTGGTGGAACCGCCGCCCGTGCTTACGGGCGGCTTCCAGCAGCGTGTACGTGCCGATGATGTTCGTGTCGAGGAACGGACGCGGGTCGTGCAGCGAGTTGTCGTTGTGTGACTCGGCCGCGTAGTGCACGACCGCATCCACGTCGGCGAACAGTCCGTCGACGAGACCCGCGTCGGTGATGTCGCCCTTCACGAACCGCACACGGTCCTCCGGCAGACCCGCCAGCGACGCCTCGTTACCGGCGTACGTGAGGGCATCGAGGACCGTCACATGGTGATCGGTGTGCGTCACGACGTGGTGGACGAAGTTCGACCCGATGAAGCCGGCACCGCCGGTCACGAGGAGCTTGGACATCAACGTCCCCTTTCCAGGGTTTCGAGCAGATACGTGCCGTACCCGGACTTCACGAGCTTCTCGGCGCGGGCGCGGAGGTCGTCATCACTCAGGAACCCCTGACGCCACGCGACCTCCTCGGGCACGCCGATGCGCAGGCCGGTGCGGCGCTCCATCGTGCGGACGTAGTCCGCGGCGTCGGTCATCTGGTCGAACGTGCCGGTGTCGAGCCACGCGGTGCCGCGGGGGAGGACCTCGACCTGCAGCTTGCCGCGCTCGAGGTACTCCCGGTTGACATCGGTGATCTCGTACTCGCCGCGCGGCGACGGCGCGAGGGAACGGGCGATCTCCACCACATCGTTGTCGTAGAAGTAGAGCCCCGGGACGGCGTAGTTGCTCTTGGGCTCGGCGGGCTTCTCCTCGAGCGACACGGCTTTGCCGGCGGCGTCGAACTCGACGACGCCGTACGCGCGGGGTTCTGCGACCCAGTAGGCGAACACCGCTCCGCCGTCGACGTCGGTGTACCGCTTGAGCTGCGTGCCCAGTCCCGGCCCGTAGAGCAGGTTGTCGCCCAGGACGAGGGCCACCTTGTCGTCGCCGATGAAGTCCGCGCCGATCGTGAACGCCTGCGCCAATCCGTCGGGGGAGGGCTGCTGCGCGAACGTCAGCGAGACCCCGAACTGCGACCCGTCGCCGAGGAGGCGCTCGAAGAACGGCGCGTCGTGCGGCGTCGTGACGATCAGGATGTCGCGGATCCCCGCGAGCATGAGCGTCGAGAGCGGGTAGTAGACCATCGGCTTGTCGTACACGGGAATGAGCTGCTTCGACACGCCGAGCGTGATCGGGTGCAGACGCGTGCCGGAACCGCCGGCCAGGATGATGCCCTTCACGACCCCTATCCTGCCATGCGGCGCCGGGCGCTCCCTCAGCCGCCCCGCAGGACGCACAGGGCGGATCGATATCCTGGATCGGATCAGCTGTGCCGTGAGTGGAGGAACCGTGACCTGGCTCGACCTCGTGGGCGCTGTCGGCGCCCTGCTCGCGCTCACCTTCGTCGTCGGCGGGGGGGTCGCCTGGGCCGTGGGATTGCGGGGACTGTGGCTCGCCGCGGCCGCGCCTGCGTTCTTCGCCACCATCGCGGCGGGGGCCGCCGTCGTGGCGCCGTGGGTCGGACTGCCCTGGTCCATCCTTCCGGTGGTGCTCGTGGGAGCCGTCATCGCCGGCGGATCGATCCTCGCCCGCAGGCTCCTGCCTCGGCGCCCTCACCCCGCCCCACCGCGCGCACGCTCGCGGTGGCAGCCCTGGTTGATCCTGGCGATCGCGTTGCCCGTCGTGATCCTGACCTGGCGGGCGGTGACGATCATGGGATCGCCCGACGCCTTCTCGCAGACTTTCGACAACATCTTCCATCTCAACGGGGTCCGGTTCGTCCTCGACGAGGCGAACGCGTCGTCCCTCCATCTCGGGTACATGACGAGCCCGAGCGGGAGCCTCGCCTTCTACCCGGCCGCCTGGCACGGCGTCGTGGCGCTCATCGTGCAGGTGAGCGGGGTGACGATCCCCGTCGCCACGAACGCCATGATCCTCGGCGTCTCCGCGATCTTCTGGCCCCTGGGGAGCATCCTCCTCGCGCGCACCCTCGGAGGTTCGTCCCCGGCGCTCCTGATCGCGGCGGGCGCGTTGTCGGCATCCATCCCCGCCTTCCCGGTGCTCCTCTACGACTACGGCGTGCTCTACCCGCTGCTGTTCGGGGTGTCGCTGCTGCCCTTCGCGCTCGCCGTCGCGGTGCACGTCCTCGGTATCGCGCGGGACGTGCCGCCGGTCGGATGGGGATGGTGGATCCTGATCCTCGCCGGAGCGGTCGTGGGGATGACGCTGGCTCACCCGGGAGCCTTCGTGGCGCTCCTCGCGCTCTCGTTCCCCGCCGTCTGCGTCGCCGGGGTGTCCGTCTTCCGCCGATCCGGCGTGGGCGGCCGGATCGGGGTGCTCGTCGGCTTCCTGGCCTACCTCGGCGCCGGGGTCCTGCTCGTGAAGGTGCTCCGTCCGCCGCTCGACGCGCGCGGGTGGCCGATCACCCAGTCGATGGGGGACGCCGTGATCTCGGCGCTCACCGGGTCGATGTGGTACCAGGTGCCGGCGTTCGGTGCCGCGGTGCTGATCGTCGCCGGCATCGTCTGGACGCTCATCGACCGTTCGCGTGCGGCGTGGGTCCTGCTCGGCATGTACGTCATTGGTGCCTGGCTTTACGTGGTCGTCGTGTCGCTGCCCTTCGGCAACCTCCGCGACGCGTTCACGGGTAGCTGGTACAACAACGCCCCGCGGCTCGCGGCGATCTTCGTCGTCGCGATGGTGCCGATCGGAGCGTACGGGGCCGCGCGCACCTTCGCCTGGGTCGCGGGGCTGGTGCGGCGTCGCAGTGGCGGCGTGGCGCGCCCTGCGCTGCGCGCCACGCTCGGGGTCCTCGGGGCCGTCGCGCTCGTCGCGGTGCTGCAGGTCGGTGCGATGCCGCGCGCTGTCGAGTGGGCGTCGCCGCTCTATCGCATCACCGACACGGCCCCCCTCGTATCGACCGACGAGTACGCGCTGCTCGGACGTCTCGACGACGACGTGCCCGCGGACGCCGTGGTGGCCGGGGACCCGTTCGCCGGCGCGGCGATGGCGTACGCCCTGGCGGACCGACGCGTCCTGCTTCCCCACGCGCTGGTCGAGATGGACGACGCACGGGCCCGTCTGGTCGATGCGCTACGCACCGGCCGGCTCGACGCCGAGGCGTGCGCTGCGGCTGAGGACGAGGAGGTGCGCTACGTCCTCGATTTCGGCACCGCGGGAGTGCACGGGCCCATCGAGGGCTACCCGGGGCTCGCTGAATCGACGCAGGTCACGCTCATCGATTCGGAGGGCGACGCGCGGCTCTACGCGCTGACCGGCTGCTCCCTGCCGGAGTGAGAGGGGCGGCTAGGATGGTCCGGATGGGTTCCTCGGTTGCACGCGTTCTCGTGATCGTTCCGGCGTGGAACGAGGAGAGAAGCGTCGGCACGACCGTGCGCGAGATCCTCGACGCGCAGCCGTCGTACGACGTCGTCGTCATCGACGACGGGTCGACGGACGGGACGGTCGCCGCGGCGACCGCGGCCGGAGCCGTGGTCCTCCACCTGCCGTTCAACCTCGGCGTGGGTGGCGCGATGAAGACGGGCTTCACCTACGCGCAGCGGCACGGGTACGACCAGGCGATCCAGGTGGATGCGGACGGCCAGCACAACCCGGCCGACATCGCGCGCGTGCTGGCGGGACTGCAGAACGCCGACATCGCGATCGGAGCGCGCTTCGCCGAGGTCGGCGATTACGAGGTGCGCGGGCCCCGCCGCTGGGCCATGATCTTCCTCGCCCGCGTGGTCTCGCGAGCGGCCGGTACACGGCTCACCGACGTGACGAGCGGTTTCCGTGCCGCCAATCGCGCCGCGATCGACCAGTACGTGAAGTACTACCCCGCCGAGTACCTCGGCGACACCCTCGACTCGCTCGTCGCCGCGGTGCACGCCGGACTCACCGTCACGCAGATCCCCGTCGCGATGCGCGCCCGCGCCCACGGCCGCCCCAGCCAGGGCCCCATCGGGGCGACCGTGTATCTCCTGCGGTCCGTGTTCGCGCTCGGACTGGCGCTCCTCCGAGGGTCGCGCGCGATCCACCCCAGCGAACTCCAGGGGGCGCCCTCATGATCATCTTCGGAGCGATCGCGCTCGCGCTCATCATCATCGTCGCGGTGATGTGGCTGCTGCTCACGCGTCGTCTGCGCGAGAAGTACGCCGTCCTGTGGCTCGTCATCGGCATCGTCGTCCTGGTGCTCGGCATCTTCCCGCAGCTGCTGCTCTGGCTGACGGCCGCGCTCGGGGTGCAGCTCCCGGCGAACCTCCTCTTCGCGGTCGCGATCGTCCTCCTGCTCGGCGTGGCGTTGCACCTCTCGTGGGAGCTTTCGCAGGCCGAGGAGGAGATCCGCCGCCTGGCCGAGGAGGCCGCCATCAGCCGGGCCGAGCTCGAGACGCTCTCGCGGCGTCTCGATGCGCTCGAGGGGCACGGGCCCTCCGACGCCGGCTCGACCGGCATCCCGTCATGACGCAGACCTGGATCGTCTTCTCGGCCTTCCGGCCCGACCCCGACCTCGGAGAGGCGGTGCGCGCCGCGGTCGCCGAGGTCGATGAGCGCGTCATCGTCGTCGACGACGGCAGCGGCGACGGCTGGGCGGGCATGTGGGACGAGCTCGAACGGATCGGCGCACGCGTACTGCGCTCCGCCGACAACACGGGGATCGCGGCGGCGCTCAACCGCGGTATCCGAGCAGCCCTCGCCTCGGGCGCGACGGCCGTGCTGACCTTCGATCAGGACTCGACGATGACCCCGGGTTTCGTCGCCGCGCTCCAGGCCGCCCTCGACTCCGCCGCTGCATCCGGCATCGCCGCCGCCTTCGCGGTTCCGGAGTTCTTCGCCGGCGTCAGTCAGGTGCACGACCGCTCCGACGGCGTACTGCGCGTGCGGCACTCGATCCAGTCCGGGATGCTGGTGCCCCGCGAGACCTTCGATCGGGTGGGGCTGCTGCGGGAGGATCTGTTCATCGACCTCGTCGACACCGAGTTCGAGCTCCGGTGCACCGTCGCGGGGCTCGCCGGCGTCGCGGCACCCGGGCTCGCGCTCGGTCACGCGCTCGGCCGCCAGTACGCGCGCGAGCTCTTCGGCCGCCGCGTCCGCCTCCCCGGCATCCCGGATGTGGTGACGCTCAGCTCGCCGTTCCGCTACTACTACCGGGTGCGCAACCGTCGTGTGATCAACCGCGAGTTCCTCCGCCGTGCACCCGGCTGGGTGCTGCGCGACACCGCGCTCGAAGCGATCCACTTCGCCAACGCGCTCATGATCGCCCGCCCGCGGCGCGCGCTGTTCGCGCTGTACCGCGCGGGCTGGCGCGATGCGGGCCGCCGGCGTGGCGGGCCGATGCCGCCGGCCCTGCAGCAGGTGGCCGCGACGATCGTCTGGGACGCCCCCGACGCCTGAGCGTCAGAGCACGGCGGGCTGCGCCGTGTCGGCGCGGAACTGCCGCCAGGCCGGGACCAGCAGGATGCTGACGGACACCGCCTCGGCCAGCGCGACCCCGAGCGCGACCCCCGTCCCGGACCCCGCGATGGAGCCCAGGAGCATCGTCGTCACGCCGACGACGGCCGAGATCACGGTGGCGGTGAAGACGAGCCGGAACCGGCCGGCGGGGATCAGCAGATTGCGGATGAGGGGCGTGCCGCAGGAGATGAAGAAGAACGCCAGCCCGAACAGGAGGCAGGGGAGGGGCTCGGCCGCGACGGCAGGGCCGAACACCACGGCGGTCGCCCAGGGCCCCAGCGCGGCGATGGCGACACCTCCGACGGCGCCGAGTCCGCCCAGCGCCCCGAAGGCCACCACGTGCCGACGCCGGCGATCGGACGCAGCGGGGTCGAGCACCCACGCTTGGAACGCGTTCCCCACCGCGATCACGGCCAACAGCCCGATGCGGTACACGCGGTCGGCCGACGCGAACGCGCTGGCCTCGGTGGCGGGCAGCCCCACGGTGGCGATGGGGATGGCGGTGGATCCGTAGGCGTTGCCGGCGGCGTCGATGGCCGCGGTCGGCACGAGCGATGCGAGGACGCGCCGCGTCGGACGCGCGGGAACGCCCGCGGGGTCGTGTCCCCGTCGCACCATCACGGCGTGCGTCGCGAAGGCCGGCACCGTCAGCAGAACCAGGATGATCGGATACCAGAAGATCTGTCCGGTGAGGAGCAGCACCGGAAGCGAGAGGGCGGACGCCGCGAGTTTCGGGACCCCGTCGAACAGCATGAGCGCGCGGGGGTTCCCCTCGCCGATGCAGAACCAGGCCGGGGTGAACCCGCCGATGGCCATCGCCACGGCGAGCATGACGGACTCGACCCGGTAGTCCGACGACGAGACGAAGAACGTCACGACACCGGCGGCGGGAACGGCGAGGAGAGCGGTCCAGGCGCGCGAACGCAGGCTCTCGGCGAGGATGACCGCGCGCTCGTGCGGGTCGACGGCGCGCGCCACACGGACGGGGCCGATCACGCTCCACCCGAAAAGAACGCCGACCATGGCCAGCAGCCCTATCGCCTGGCCGGAGTTGACGTTCGCCCAGCCGTCGTCGCCGACGAGGCGCGAAATCACCGGAAGTATGATGAACGGTGCAAGCGCCGAGAGAATGGGCGCACCCGCGAATCCCGCGAGGCGGAGAATGAAGGACCGCATCGTGAGCAGTCTATTCGCGGATGGAGTCGGAAGATGGGCGTCGGTGCATGACCACGGTGAGCGTTTGCATGGCGACCTACAACGGGGCGGCGTATGTGGCGCACCAGCTGCGCTCGATCCTGGACGAACTGCATCCTGATGACGAGGTCGTCGTCGTCGACGACGCGAGCAGCGATCAGACCGTGGACATCGTTCGAGGTCTCGACGACCCCCGGGTGCGGGTGATCGTGCAGGAGGTGAACTCCGGTTACGTGGCGTCCTTCGAGCGTGCCCTCCGCGAGGCGCGCGGCGACGTGATGATGCTGTCGGATCAGGACGACGAGTGGGTGCCCGGGCGCCGCGCGGTCCTGGTCGCCGCCCTCGAACGGGGAGACGTCGTCGCCTCGAACCTCGAGCTGCTGGGGAGCGGCGACCCCCTGCGCTCCCCACTCGGGGGGAGACCGTGGCGCCTGCGAGAACGCTCCGATGGCCGACGGGTTCGCACCGAGATGAGTATTCTCGCCGGGCTCGCGCCCTACTACGGTTGCGCGATGGCGCTGCGGCGGAGCGCGCTCGAATACGCGCTGCCCTTCCCCTCGGGTCTCCGCGAATCCCACGATCTCTGGATCGCCACGGTCGCCAATCGTGCGGGTACGCTCGTCCATCTCGAAGACGTGACGGTGAGGCGGCGCATCCACGGGGCGAACGCCTCGTCATCGTCGCCGCGGGGTGTCCGTGCGGCGGTCAGATCACGGCTGCTCATGTCGCGCTTGTGGATGGACGCGAACCGACGTGTGCGCGCCCGGCGACGGACGCACTGACGTTCAGGCGAGCGCGCTCGGCGCGGCCACCGGCTGGATGTCACCGGGGCGTTCCCCGCTGCTGCGGACCCGCATCATGATCGGACGCTCCACCAGCACCCAGCTCAGCCATGCCAAGCCGAAGGTGATGAGGGCGGTGATGGCAAGGTAAGCGGGAAACCCGAGGCTCAACGCCCCCGCGACGACGGTGAGTTGCTGCACCGGCCACGCGTAGATGTAGAAGCCGTACGACACGTCGTTTCGGGCGATCCAGCCGGGCTGCGGAATCACCGTCGACAGGAACAGCAGGGCGTACGCAAGCGCGGGCGCGGCGAGCTGACCCCCCACGGTGGGCACGAAGACCATGAGCGCGCCGGCGATGGGGATGCAGGCGATGCCCACGCGTCGGTCCAGGCCCCAACGGTCGACGACCATGTAGATGAGGGCGCCCCCGGCGAAGAACGGGAACAGACGCGCCATCTGCGCGAAGTCGTCGTCCAGCCCGCCCATGATCCCGGCCCCGGTGATGACCCGCAGCAGAACGCCGAGGACCCAGACGATTCCGACCGCGACCACAGACCGGCGGTAGATTGCGAGAAAGCCCAGGACCCAGGTGATCGAGTAGCAGAAGAACTCGAAGTAGAGGGTCCAGAGCGAGCCGTTCCACGCATCCGGATAGGGGATGCCCGTCAGCGTCGCCCCGATGCTGTACTGCTTCACGTACAGCGCGATGTTGCCCCACACGTACTGGAGCGGGGTCGGTGCGGTGCTGAGGAATCCATCCAGATCGCCCTGGCTCATGACGAGCGCGACCGGTGCGAACACGAACGCCGTGACGACCAGGCAGGCGAGGAACGCGGGGAAGATACGGGCGATCCGGTGCACGAGATACGACCCGGCGGACGTGCGGAATCGACTGCGCGTGATCAGGAAGCCGCTGATGACGAAGAAGCCCGACACCGCCCATCCGCCGAGATGCTCGCCGTTGAAGCTGGGGTTGCCGTCCATGCCCGCGAGGTAGAACGCGTGTGCGTACAGCACAAGGGCCGCAAGCACGAGTCGGAAGAGATTCAGGCTGTTGCGCCGGTACGGGAACGGTGCCCTGAGCGCAGAGGTCACTTCAGGAGATTTCGCGACGACATCTCCGCCAGCGAACGCTCGTATCCGCCTGCCTCCACGGGCTCGGTGCGAACCCATTCGACGAACTGCGCGACGCCACGGTCGAAGGTCACCGACGGCGTGAACCCGAGCCGCTCCTTCAGCCGGGTCGTGTCGGCGACGTTGTGGCGGATGTCTCCGAGTCGATAGTTACCCGAGACGCGAGTAGGGACGGTGGTTCCGAACGCCGCGAACAGAGCCTCGACGACCTGATGGACCGTGGTGGGCACGCCGGAACCGACATTGAAGATGCCGCCTGCGGCGGCGGCGCTCGTCGCTGCGAGGTAGGTGGCCTCGACGACGTCGTCGATGAAGACGAAGTCCCGCGATTCGAGTCCGTCCTCGAAGATGTTGATGTCCTTGCCCTGGCGGATCAGGGTGGAGAAGATCGACAGGATGCCCGTGTACGGGTTCTTCAGCGACTGGCCGGGGCCGTAGACGTTCTGGTAGCGAAGCGCGACAGCCTCGATTCCGAGGGTGGGCGCGACGGTCAGGACGAGAGATTCCTGCATCTGCTTCGTGATGCCGTACACCGAGGAGGGGTGCAGTTTCGCCGTCTCGTCGGTGGGGACGACCTCGAGAGGCCCTTCGCCCAGCATGTGCACGTCGAAGTCTCCGGCCGCCATGGCGGCGTCCTCGCGGTGCGGCGGATGAACGATCCTGCCGTCTTCGGTGCGGTAGGAGCCCTCTCCGTAGATGGAACGCGAGGACGCCACGACGATCCGATGCACGGAGTTGTCCTCGTTCGCCAGGATGTCGAGGAGCTTCGCGGTGCCGCCGACGTTGGTCTCCGTGTAGCGATCGATCTCGTACATCGATTGGCCCGTGCCGGTCTCCGCAGCGAGATGGACGACCACGGTCGCATCGGACAGTGCCTGTCGCAGATGAGACTTCTCCGTCACGGAGCCCTCGATCACCTCCGCAACGCCGTCGAGCGAGGCGAGGAGCGGGGACGTGGTTGCGGGGTCGTCACCGTGCACCTGCGGAATCAGCGCGTCCAGCACCGTCACCGAGTGACCGTCGTCGGCGAAGCGTCGTGCGAGTCGGGTTCCGATGAAACCGGCGCCGCCGGTGATGAGGACGTGTTCAGGCATCGGGTCTCCAGGTGGCTGAAAGCGGGATGGCACCACGAAGGACGGGGACGGTCACGGTGCGAAAACGTGGGCCAGCGCTGAGTCTAGCCCGGCGCGCGAACGGTGCCGGAGGAGCGCAGGGATCTCCGTCGCCGCATGCAGGCGGGAAAGGATGCGCAGGCGCGCCGTGCGGGCGGTACGGCGCCAGCCCCGCTTGTCCGCCGCTTCGGCGGCATCCCGGTAGAAGCGCCGTTCATCACGGAACCGGGAGCCATCGACCAAGGTCCGCTGCGAGGCGGACCCTCCGTACCGGCGATAGGAGAACGCCGTGGTCGGGGTGAAGGCGAGCGAGCCGTCGGCGAACGCGATGTCCATGAGGACAGCCAGGTCCTGGATGATGGGCAGCCCGTCGCGGAACGGCGTGGCGCGGAGCGTCTGCGTCCGGAAGGCGAGTGCCGGCCAGTAGAGCCAATCGCCCCGGATGAGGCTCGTCGCCATGCGCTCTCCCCGCAGGACGGCGATGCCGGCGCCGCGCGGTGTCAGGATCTTCTGCTTCACGCGGTCGGCCAAAGGGAGGATCTCGTGGCCGTGCTCATCGATGACCGTCACTCCGGGTGCGATCACGTCCGCATCCGGAACGGCGCGTGCGACGCGCTTCACGACCTCCACGTAGTTCGGGTGCAGGAGATCATCGCATCCGAGCAGGACGAGGTGGTCGGAGGTGGATCTCCGCACCGCCTCCCGGTAGTTCTCGGTGATACCGATGTTGACCGGGTGGCGGACGTAGGAGATTCGCGGGTCGTCGAGCGACTCCACCCAGCGACCGGGCGCGACGTCGGGGTAATGGTCATCGAGCACGGTCAGCCGCCAGTCGCCGTCCGATTGTGCCAGGACCGAGTTCACGGTCTGAGTGAACAGCTCCGGCGGTCCCCAGAAGGGGATGAAGATCTCGAGGGTAGTCATCGGCTCCAGCGTACGGAGGATCCGACCTCTTGTTCGGCCCGACCCTGGGTGGATTCCCACGTGCGCCCCTGTATCATCGAGCGCTGGTGTGTCAGGAACGTAGAAATGAGAGCATCCGATGAGTGACAGTGCTCTCCGACGTTACGAGCGGCTGTCCGCGCTCCCGCTGAAGCAGGTGTCCTCGACGCAGACGCTGTTTCGTGGATTCGGTCGTTCGATCAGCGAGGTCGCCAGCCAGCGGCAGCTCCTCGGACGGCTCATCCGACGCGATATCAAGGCGCGGTACAAGGACAGCGTCCTCGGCCTTCTCTGGACCCTCATCAATCCCATCGTGCAGCTGACGGTCTACTACGTCGTGATGGGTCAGTTCCTGGGTGCCGCGCGGGGCATCGAGAACTTCGCCATCTATGTGTTCTCCGGCTTGACGATCTACGGGCTCTTCAGCGAGACGTTGTCCAGTTCGACCGCATCGGTCGTGACGAACGCGGGTCTGGTCAAGAAGGTCTACGTGCCACGGGAGGTCTTCCCGCTCTCCGCGCTGGGATCGTCCCTCTTCACCTTCTCGGTGCAGCTGTGCGTGCTTCTCGTCGGATGCATCGTCCTGGGGGCCGCTCCGTTCACCCCCGGTCTGCTCTACTTCATCCCGTCGGTGCTCTTGATCGTGGTCTACGCGCTCGCCCTGGGCCTTCTGCTCTCCGCGCTCAACGTCTACCTCCGTGACGTCCAGTACCTGACTCAGGTGCTCTTGATGCTCGCGATGTGGGCGTCGCCCATCGTCTACGGCTGGACGATGGTGAACGACGTCTTCGACCGCTTCGGGTTCCCCGCCTGGCTGCTCGAGGTGTACACGAACAATCCGCTCACATTGGCCGTCCTCGGGTTCCACCGGGCTTTCTGGATCGACGGAACGCCGGCCGACTACCCCGCAGATCTGTCGCTGCGGATGATCATCGCTCTGCTCGTGGGCGCCGCGCTCGTCTGGGTCTGCCAGCGCGTCTTCGCTCGTCTGCAGGGCAACTTCGCACAGGAGCTGTGACGTGACGACGAGCAATGACAACGGCAACGTCCAAGAGACGGTCGGTCCTGACGTCGTTCTGGTGGAGAACGTCTCCAAACACTTCGTGATCCGCAAGGACAACTCGCTCAAAGAGCGCGTCGTCACACTCGGGCGCCGGGGCCGGACCCACCGCGAGATCTTCGACAGTCTCCGCGACGTCTCGCTGCGCATTCCTGCAGGCACCACGATCGGTCTGATGGGTCCGAACGGATCCGGCAAGAGCACACTGCTCAAGATCATCGGCGGCATCATCGAGCCGTCCCAAGGGCGTGTCCTCCGGCGCGGGCGGATGGCTGCGCTGCTCGAGCTCGGCGCGGGTTTCCACCCCGATCTGTCCGGGCGCGACAACGTGTACCTCAACGCCGCGTTGCTCGGTCTGAGCAAGACCGAGACCGACGCGCAGTTCGACAGCATCGTCGCCTTCTCCGAAATCGGGGAGTTCATCGACACGCAGGTGAAGTTCTATTCGTCCGGCATGTACGTCCGACTCGCCTTCGCCGTCGCCGTCCACACGGACCCCGACCTCCTGCTCGTCGACGAGGTGCTCGCCGTCGGGGATGAGGCATTCCAGCGAAAGTGCATGGACAAGATCCATCAGTTCCAGCGTGAAGGCCGGACGATCATCCTGGTCTCGCATTCCGCGGACCAGGTGATGGAGATCTGCGATCAGGGTGTCGTCCTGGGCAATGGCGAGATCGCCTTCATCGGGAGCGCAGCGGATGCCACGCGCGTTCACCGCGAGATCCTGGAGGGGCGTCGGAAGGAGATCCTGGACTCCGCGGCCGCGGACGAGGAAGAAGCGCCGGCGCAACGCCCCACGATCAGCGATGTCCGGATCGTCGGTCGGGGATCGTCCGACGACGTGATTCCCGGTGAGGACCTCGTCATCGAAGTCGCGGCCGATTTCCCGTTCCCCGTCGAGCGGTGGCAGTCGAGCATCAGCATCGACACGCCCCACGGTCAGCTGGTCTTCGGCACCGGGACGCGCCGCCTGGACGCGCCGCACGGGCCTACGGCGGCCGGGCCCGCCACCGTGCGCTACACCATCCCGAGTTTGAACATCGCAGGCGGGCAGTACTTCGTCAACGTCAAGATCGCCGACGAAGATGAGGGGGAGTACGACATCCGCTGGCAGGCGCTCACCTTCTTCGTCCCGCTGGAGTTCCGTCAGACCGGCACCATCTACGCGAAGCCGCGTGTCCAGAGCAACTGACCGGTGAGCCCGGTGTGTCGCCCTCGCCGGTCAGACGCCGGGCCCCGCGACGCTCGTGGCCCGCACCCAGGCGAGCTGTGCACGTAGGCCGCTCTCGAGATCGAAGCGTGGACGCCAGCCGAGGTCACGGGTGATGGCGGAGATGTCGGCGCCGGTGCGCAGCACGTCTCCCGCGGCCCGGGCCTGCCGATCGATGACGAGATCGTGGTCCACGAGACGGCGAACGACGTCGAGCACCTCGTTCACGGAGTGACTGCCTCCTCCGGAGACGTTGTAGACCGATCCCGCAGCGACCTCGAGCGTGCCCGCTCGCACCACCGCGTCCACGATGTCGTCCACGTAGGTGAAGTCCCGCACCTGCTCACCGGTTCCATAGAGCGTGATGGGCGTCGCCTCGACGGCGGCGCGCAGGAACCTCGTGAACGCCATGTCGGGACGTTGTCCTGGCCCGTAGACCGTGAAGAAGCGCAGTGACACGGTATGCAAACCGAAGTCGGCGGCGTACAACCGGCACAGGTGCTCGGCGGCGAGCTTCGTGACCCCATAGGGGCTGCGCGGACGGGGACTGGCTGTCTCCCCGGTGGGGTAGGACTCGGCATCACCGTAGATCGAGGAGGAGGACGCGTAGACGAGCCGAGGCGGTCGCGGCAGGCTCCTCATGGCCTCGAGCAGCTTCTGCGTCGCGGCGATGTTCGCGTCGATGTACTCCTGGAACTCCTCGCCCCACGATCGACGCACGCCGGGCTGCCCGGCGAGATGGAAGACGACGTCGACACCATCGAGTAGCTCGGGCAGATTCGATGAGTTGATGTCCGCCCGCAGGAACGTGAAAGCGGGGTGCGACAGGGCATCCAGATTCGAGCGCTTCAGGGAAGGATCGTAGTAGTCCGTCAGGCTGTCGATGCCGATGACGACTTGCCCATCGGCCAGGAGGCGGCGCACCAGAGTGCTTCCGATGAAACCGGCGGCGCCGGTGACTAGCATGCTCATACGACCTCGATTCGGTCTACCAGCCTACCGGCGGTGCGCACGCACGGCGACGAGCCCGGCCCGGCCGCAGTGGTCGTCGAGCCGTGTCCTGTCGGTACGCTAGAGAGTCCGCGCGGCCGCCGGGCCGAGGGAGAAGGTCATCATGTCCGTGTGCGTATACACCGTCCTATTGGGCGGATACGATGCGCTGCTCGCGCAGCCGGTGCGAGCTGAGAGCGACGCGGACTTCATCTGCTTCACGGACGACCCCGACCTGACCAGTGACACATGGCGCATCGAGCTCGTCGATCCTCGATTCCCGCAGGACATCCACCGCAGCTCTCGGGTCGTCAAGATCCTCGGTGATCCGCGTCTGGAGCAGTACGAAGCGACGCTCTGCATCGACGCCACGGTGCGGCTGAAGAGTCGGCCGGAGGACATCCTCGCTGAGTGGCTCGGTGACGGCACCGACATGGCGCTGGCGCAACACAGCTTCCGCGAGACCGTCCTGGATGAGTTCGACGAGGTCGTCCGGCTCAACTACGACGATCGGGCGCGTGTCCACGAGCAGCTCATCGACTATTCGATCGCGTATCCGGAGGTCCTCGATGCGCGTCCGCACTGGGGCGGGATGATCGCACGGCGTCGAACGCCCGCTGTCGCGGGTGCGATGCGCCTCTGGTTCGATCATGTGCTGCGGTACTCCCGGCGCGACCAGCTCTCGCTCATGGTCGCCCTCCTGCACGGCGGAGCGACCTACCGCAGCATCGAACTCGACAACTACGTGTCGACGCATCACGAGTGGCCCGTCCTGGTCTCGCGCAAGATCGCTCTGGGTAAGGCGGCGGCGTTGCCGACCGGCCCGATGGTCGCGGAGCTGCGTCGTGCGCACGCACGGATCGCGGAGTTGGAGGCGACGCTCGCGGAACGCGATCCGGCGACGATCGAGGAGATGCGCGCGCATCACGCGCAGCTCGAGACCCGGATCGAGGAGGGGGACGCCGACCGCGAACAGCTCGCCGACATCATCGAGCAGATGCGGGGCGAGGTGCGCGAACGGGATCGGCGACTCGCGGACCTGGACACGCGCCGGGGCGCGTTCGCCAACGCGCGTGAGGTGCTGTTCCGCAAGGAGCGCTGAGCGATCGTCTCTAGGGGGCAGCGGCGACGGCGAGACGGTCGTCGAGCTGCTTCTCCAGCCACGGCCGAATGGCGAAGACGGCAGTCGTCGTCAGATGCGCGTTGAGGTCCTGATAGACGATCGTGTTGCCGATCACCTGGGGGCAGTCGTCTGCTCCGCACAGGACCGCGGTCGGGTCGATCGGAGCGAGGCCGAGTTCGGTCGCGATCGGGCCCACACGATCCGGCGGCAGTTGCAGCGCCTCCTCGCGAGGCACCGTGCAGAGGGACGCCGCCGCAGCATCGCCGCCGCTGTCGTCGATGCAGCGATATGCGGTCTCGGTGACGGACGGCACATCGACGATGGGGACGAGTGGCACTCCGCCTTCGACCAGCGTGCGCCAGTACGCGTGGACGTCCTCTGACGGAGTCTGCGAGGAGCGGTAACTCGAGACGAGGACGAGGTCGTACTCGCCGTCGAGCAAGCGTTGCGCGAACATCTCGCCGTCTGCGCAGCCCTCGCGGAACGCGTCGTCGCAGGAGACGCCGACGAAAGTGTCGAGTCGCCACCCGCGTTCCTCCGCGATGCCGCGGAGAGCGGGGAGGTACATCGCCGCGTGGGAGTCGCCTGCGACCGCGACGCGCGTCGGTGCGTCCGCATCACCGTACGAACAGGAGTGTCCCTCGGTGTGCGTGAGGTCGAAGCAGTCGTACATCCCCGACTTGTCCTCCAGGCGCGTCGCGACGCTCGGCACCAGAGCTGCGCCGGGATCGACCGCCATTCCCGCCGACCAGTTCTCCGACGCAGCCGCCGGCTGGGGTGCGGGGGCACGGAGGGCGACCATGCCGGCTCCCGCAACGGCGACCACGGCGACGATGGACACGGCCGCCGGGATGAAGCCGCGCCACCACGGCGTTGCCCACATCCGGCCGAATCGGAAGGGATCCTCGACCGTGATCTTAGACAGAGCCGCAAGGGCGATCGCGGCGGCGATGACGGCGATCTTGACCGCCGCCGAAAGGGGGCCGATCACCGTCGTGAGGATCACGATGAGCGGCCAGTGCCACAGGTACACGCCATAGGAGATATCGCCCAGGTACGTCACCGGTCGCAGGCGCGCAAGGGCCGTGGGCGCGAACACGCGTCCAGAATCGCCCGCCGCGAGGCAGGCGACCGTTGCGAGGACGGGGATCAGGGCGATCCAGCCGGGGAACGGGGCGTCGGTCGGCAGCAGAACCATCGTCGCGACGATGCCTGCGTACCCGATCCACGCGGCCGAGACCCTGACGAGCACACCGCGACGGCTGCGCGGTGACGGCTCCCTCGTGGACGGCACGAAGAACGCGACGAGTCCGCCCGCGGCGAACTCCCACGCTCGCGTGGTCGTCGCGAAGTAGGCGAGTCCGGGATCCTTCGGCGTGAGCAGCACCGAGTACGCGAGGGACGCGACGAAGACGGCAGCGATGATGGCGAGGGCGTACCGCCGCACCCGCGTCGCGACGACGGCGGCATCGCTCGGTGCCGCCCGCCCCGGTCGGCGTGCGAAGGCGATGGCGACGAGCAGGAGGAGCGGCCACACGATGTAGAACTGCTCTTCGACCGAGAGCGACCAGAAATGCTGCGTCGGGGGCGGCGTGTCATCGCGGGTGAGGTAGTTGACCGAGTCGGCGGCGAGCAGCCAGTTCTGTCCGTAGAGAGCGGACGCTATCGCGTTGCGCAGTGTCGACGTCCACGACGACGCCGGCATGAAGAGGAAGGCGGCGACGACGGTGGCGAGCAGCACGACGCCGGCGAGAGGGAGCAGGCGGCGCGCGCGTTTGGCCCAGAAGCGCCCGATGTGGAAACCGGTGGGCCTCTGGGCGCTCGTCAGGAGGTGCGACGTGATGAGGAAGCCCGAGACGACGAAGAACACATCGACGCCGACGAAGCCTCCGGGCAGTCGTGTCGGCCAGAGATGGTAGATCAGTACTCCGAGCACGGCGAAGGCACGCAACACCTGGATGTCCGGTCGAGGCAGCGCGCCTTCCGGACGGCTGAGCCGATGAGACATGACGCGATATCCTAACCCGACAGTCATCGCTCGCCACGTGATGACGCGTGCGAAGAGTGCGATAACAACCTCCACTCTCCGGGAAGGCAAGTCAGCTCCATGGATCTCCTCATCGTCGGCTCCGGTTTCTTCGGCCTCACCATCGCGGAACGCGCCGCCGCCGCGGGGCGGAAGGTGACCGTCATCGACCGGCGTCACCACATCGGCGGCAACGCCTACACGGAGGACGACCCGGCCACGGGAATCGAGGTGCACAAGTACGGCGCGCACCTGTTCCACACCTCGAACGCGACCGTGTGGGAGTACGTCAACCGGTTCACGGCCTTCACGAACTACGTGCACCGCGTCTACACGACGCACAAGGGCGTCGTGTTCCCCCTGCCCATCAATCTCGGCACCATCAATCAGTTCTTCCAGTCCGCGTACACGCCCGACGAGGCTCGGGCGCTGGTCCACGAGCTGGCGGGGGAGTTCGATCCCAAGAAGGCGCAGAACCTCGAGGAGCGCGGCGTCGGACTGATCGGGCGTCCCCTCTACGAGGCGTTCATCCGGGACTACACCGCGAAGCAGTGGCAGACCGATCCCACCGACCTCCCGGCCGAGATCATCTCGCGCCTGCCCGTGCGTTACACGTACGACAACCGCTACTTCAACGACACCTGGGAGGGCCTGCCCGTCGACGGGTACACCGCGTGGCTGGAGCGGATGGCCGATCACCCGAACATCGACGTGAAGCTGAACGTCGACTACTTCGATGCGTCGCAGCCGTTGAACAAGTCCGCCACCGTCGGGCAGGTCCCGGTCGTCTACACCGGTCCGGTCGACCGGTACTTCGATTTCGCCGCGGGGGAGCTCTCGTGGCGCACGCTCGACTTCGAGCAGGAGGTCCTCGACATCGGCGACTTCCAGGGCACCAGCGTCATGAACTACGCCGATGCGGATGTCCCGTACACCCGCATCCACGAGTTCAAGCACTTCCACCCGGAGCGCGCGGACCGCTACCCGACAGACAAGACCGTGATCGTGCGGGAGTTCTCCCGGTTCGCGACGAAGGACGACGAGCCCTACTACCCGGTCAACACCCCCGACGACCGCGCCGGCGTCCTCGCCTACCGCGATCTGCAGCGCGGCGAGAAGGACGTGCACTTCGGCGGGCGCCTCGGGACGTACCAGTACCTCGACATGCACATGGCGATCGGCTCCGCGCTCTCGATGTGGAACAACCACCTCGCCTGACTGGGCGCCCCTAGACTTACGAGGATGACCACAGCCGCCGTCGGCGCGCCGGGGACCCCCCGCCGCTATCTCCACTCGCTGTGGCTGCTGTCCGCGCGGGATCTGCGCGTGCGCTACTCGACGAGCGCTCTCGGCTACCTCTGGTCGGTTCTCGACCCGCTCGTCATGAGCGGCATCTACTGGTTCGTCTTCACGCAGGTCTTCGGGCGCGGCGTCGGCGAGGAACCGTACATCGTCTTCCTCATCACGGCGCTGCTGCCCTGGGTGTGGTTCAACTCCGCCGTCACCGACTTCACCCGTGCGTTCAACAAGGACGCCCGGCTCGTGCGGTCCACGGCGATCCCGCGGTCCATCTGGGTGAACCGCATCGTCCTCAGCAAGGGCATCGAGTTCCTGTTCTCGTTGCCCGTCCTGGCGTTGTTCGCCGTCTTCTCCGGGGCGACCGTCGGATGGGGCCTCCTGCTCTTCCCGGTCGCCGTCATCCTGCAGGTGGCGCTGCTGGTCGGCCTCGGCCTCATCGTCGCTCCGTTGTGCGTGCTCTGGGGCGATCTCGAGCGCACCACGCGCCTCATCCTCCGGGCGCTCTTCTACGCCTCGCCCATCATCTACGGCGTCGCCGACCTGCCCGGGGGGTTCCGTGACATCGCGGCGTTCAACCCGCTGGCGGGCATCTTCACGCTGTACCGGGCCGGCTTCTTCCCGGACCAGTGGGACACGCTCTCGGTGGTGGTCGGCGCGGTGGTGAGCCTGCTCGTCCTGGCTCTCGGGCTCGTCGTCTTCCGCCGCCTCGAGCGTCCCGTTCTGAAGGAGCTGTGATGACCGAGAGCCCGGCCATCGTCGTGCGCGAGCTCGGCGTCCGCTTCCGCCGCAACCGGCGCGGACGCCGGAGCCTGAAGGATCTCTTCGGCGGCGCCTCCCGGCGTTCGCGGCCGAACGAGTTCTGGGCGTTGCGCGACGTCTCGTTCTCGGTGCAGCGCGGGGAGTCGATCGGGGTCGTGGGGCGCAACGGGCAGGGCAAGTCCACGCTGCTGAAGCTCGTGGCCGGGGTGCTGCTCCCGGATGAGGGCCGGGTAACGGTGAACGGCGGGGTCGCGCCCCTCATCGAGATCACCGGAGGCTTCGTAGGGGATCTCACGGTGCGCGAGAACGTGCGCCTCACCTCGGGGCTCCACGGCATGAGCCGCGCCGAGGTCACCCGTCGTTTCGACGGCATCATCGACTTCGCCGAGCTGCACGACTTCGTCGACACGCCCTACAAGCACCTGTCGAACGGGATGAAGGTGCGCCTCGCCTTCGCCGTGGTCTCGCAGCTCGAGGAGCCCGTCCTCCTGGTCGACGAGGTGCTCGCCGTCGGCGACAAGGCGTTCCGCGAGAAGTGCTACCGGCGCATCGACGAGCTGCTCGCCGAGGGGCGCACGCTGTTCTTCGTCAGTCACAACGAGAAGGACCTGCGCCGCTTCTGCACCCGGGGCCTCTACCTCGACAAGGGCGCTCTCGCTCTCGATGCCCCCATCGCCGAGGTGCTCGATCGGTACAACTCGGACTACGCCGCCAGCTGAGGCGCGGACGCTCGGTTGTGATCGCGATCGCGCCGTCGGGTAAGGTCGTGCCGCTATGTCCTCACCCTCGCTGACGCCGACCGCTCGGCATGGATGGATGGACGTGCTGCGCGGCGTAGCGATTCTCGGCGTGCTGCTGGTGCATTCGGTGAACCTCGCCTCGATGCTCTCCGACGTCAAGACACCGCAGCTTCTGGACGATGTGAACGCAGCGCTGCTTCCCTACCGGATGCCGATGCTCTTCATCCTGTCCGGCATGTTGTTGTCGCGCTCGTTGCGGAAGTCGCGTTCGGTCTACTACCTGGGCAAGCTGCGCAACCTCGTCTGGCCCTACCTCGTGTGGGTGAGCATCTACTGGCTCGTGACGTGGCCCCCGGTTGCGCCTGCCTGGTACGAGTGGTTCGCGACGAGTTGGCTCTGGTACTTGAGCTACCTCACCCTGTACTTCTTGGTGGCGCCGCTTCTTACGCGAGTGCCCGTGTGGGTTGTGCCGATTCTCGCCTGGGCCGTCTCGCACGTGGCGCCGGATCCGGTGATCACCGATCTGTTCCTCTACGCCGGGTACTTCTTCGCGGGGAGCGCGATCTGGCAGTACCGCTCATGGGCATTGCGCCTGGACCGACTGGTGTGGGTGATCGTGGGTGCTGTGGCAGCCATCGCGCTTTCGGCCGCCTACATCGCCCAGCAGCACGGTGCGGTCTTCCTCGTGCCGCTGCGTCGGGAAGAGTTGATGTACGCGCCGCTCACGGTGATCGGAATCGGCGGGCTCATCCTCATCGCACGGCGCCTGCCGTCGGGCGCGACCCGGCTCGTGTCGTATCTGGGGCGGAACTCGATCGTGTTCTACCTCGTCCACTTCCCGGTGCAGATCCTCATCGCCCAGATGCTCGCCGTGCTGGCGCTGCGTCAGTGGCAGCTGCACGTCGGACTCGGCGTGATCATTCCCTTCCTTCTGGGCGTGCTGCTCGTACGCTGGCGGCGCCACCGCGTCGTCGACGCGTTCTTCGCCCTCCCGCGCGTGAGGTGGCGTCGGGCCTACACCGCCGGCTGACTCTCCACCAGCGGGGGCATGGGCTGCCACGTGCGGTCGCGCGCGATGACACGGCCGTCGCGGAGTCCGCGGAACAGGTTGCTCGCGCCCTTGAGCTTGCGCTCGACCACGACGAGCCGGATGAGCTCCTTGACGAAGGTCAGAGCGGTGCCGGCGCCGAAGAGGACCGGGTTGTACGCACCGAGGCTCCGGTAGTAGCGCTTGATGTGGGCGCGGTTGCGCATGATGTAGTAGCGGTAGGCATCGCTCGAGGCGTTCATGTGCCGGATGCCCATGTCCCACTGCTTGATCTCGCGTGTGCGTCGCAGCACGAACTCGTCGACGATGACGGAGGTCGTGAGGCGGGAGGCGAGCCACCCGTACAGCTGGTCGTCCCAGTAGATGAAGAACCGCGGGTCGGGGAGACCGATCTTCGCCACGATGTCGCGATGGATGAACATGCCCTCGAAGCAGCCGGAGTTCATCTCCTTGTAGCCCGAGGCCCCGAAGCCGGACGGAGCGAAGGGGATGGGGATCCCCATCCGATCGGCGATGCGGTACTGCCAGTAGAACTCGCTGCCGTCGTAGTCGTAACGGCGGCCCTGGATGCTCTTGAAGCGGGGCGCCCACGCGCCCATGCGTGCGAGCCCGTCGGGGAGGACCTCGACGTCGTCGTCCATGAGCCACATCCACGTCGAACCGAGCTCGTAAGCCACGCGCATACCCTCGCTGAACCCGCCGGAGCCTCCGGTGTTCGTCTCGAGGCGGCGGTACACCAGCTCGGTGCCGAGCTTCTCGCGCCAGGACTCCACGACGGCGGTGGTGTCGTCGGTGGAGGCGTTGTCGACGATCACGACGTGCCCCGGCTTCGGGTCCATCGCGCCGATGCTGGTCAGCAGGCGCGTGAGCAGGGCCGATCGGTTGTACGTCACGACCGCGATCGTGGCGGTCGCCGGATCGAACGCCGCGGCATCCGTGTTCGCGCCGGTCGTCATGAGTTCTCCTCGAAGGTCGTCCGCCACTGCTCGCGAGCAGACAGCTCCGGTGCGGCGGCACGGTAGTCGCGCGACAAGCGATCCCACTGGCGACGGAGTCGCCGGTGGAGTCGCACGCTGTCGATGAGCATGCGCCGGAACGCCGCCCGGTCGCGTACGTAGATGTTCTTGCCGGCGCCGTTGGCCGCGCTCACGAGCGCGCTGTCGACCCGCGGGACGCGCCACCAGTGCGCGTCCTCCTTGCCGAACTCCACCTCGGGGACGGTGATTCCGGCGGGGTCGGTGCCGCGGAGCCAGTGCGATGCCAGGGTCGAGAGGGTGAACCAGCGCAGGCGCCAGCCGGTGGGGTTGTCGAGGTCGTGCACGTTGCGTCGCAACGCGAAGACCTGGCGTCCGCGGCGCGAACGCAGCGGGACGCCGGAGTCCTTGTGCACCACCGTCTCGGGGAAGCTCGCCGCCAGCGCACGCGCCTCCGGCATCGCCGTGGCGAGCGTGCGGCGCATGTGCGCGGGGCCCGAGAGGATGTCGCGGAGCGCCCGGTGGCGCAGCGCCACCGGGTAGTACTGCATCATCATGAGGTGCTTCAGGTCGACCCGACGGCTGTGGCGCAGCAGCGTGCCGCCGTCGGGTGCGCGCGAGTGCAGGAGCCCCGACACGATCCGGTTGCGCGCGTGGAAGTAGGCCTGCCAGTCGATCGAGTCGTCCTTGCCCACCCAGGAGACGTGCCAGAGCGCGACGCCCGGCATCGAGACCGTGGGGTAGCCGGCTTCGCGCGCGCGGATCGAGTACTCCGCGTCGTCCCATTTGATGAAGGCCGGCAGTGCCAGGCCGATCTCGCGGATGATGTCGACGGGGATGAGGCACATCCACCAGCCGTTGTAGTCGGCGTCGAGGCGCTGATGCATCATCGGGGTCTGCCGGAGGTTCGCGACGCTGAAATCGTGCGGCAGCTCCTCCTGGTAGAGCGCACGCCACATGAACGGCTGCTCGTCGATGACCTCGGCCCAGGCGTGCAGCTTGGGGCGGTCGAGCAGATCGAACATGTGCGCGCCGACGATCGTGGGCGTGGAGGCGTACCGACCGAAAACGATCGAGCGACGCACCGATTCCGGCTCGATGCGCACGTCGTCGTCGAGCAGCTGAACGAAGTCGCTGTCGGGGCGGTCGAGGGTCTCGCTCATGGCCCGGGCGAAGCCGCCGGAGCCGCCGAGGTTTCCCTGCGTGATGATCTGGAGCGTGTCGCCGAGCGCGGTCGACACGGCGTCGTACCCGGGTTCCGCGTCCACGCGCTCTGTGCCCTGGTCGATGACGAACACCCGGTCGATCAACTCGAGCACGTCCTCCGCCTCGGCGAGGGCCGACAGCGTGCCGATGCAGTAGTCGGGCTTGTTGTAGGTCGTGATCCCGATCGACGCCTTGCCGGTGCGGACGGGCGCCTGCTCGGTCGTCCACTCGGCCCCCTCGAAGATCGCGGCCTTCTCGTCGGCGGCGATGTCGAACCAGATCCAGCCGCCGTCGCTGTACTGATCGAGCGTCAGGGCGAAGTCCGACGTCGCGGAGCCCTCGACCTCGCGCGTCTCGAGACGCTGCTTGGTGCCGCTGCCGTTCGACCGGTAGACGAGGATGGTCGCCGGTCCCGTCGTCCGCACGGTGAGGCGCACCTGCCGGACGCCGGTCCAGTGCTGCCAGTACGAGGCGGGGAATCCGTTGAAGTACGTGCCGAACGACACGCGTCGACCGGCGACGACGCGCGCGCGGGTCCGGCCGAGGATGTTCCCGAGCTGCGCCCGGCTGGAGACCCGCACGGGTTCCTCGTCGATGACCGACCAGGTCTCGGGGTCGGCGTACAGGGGGAGGAGATCGGGGTCGCGTTCGGTGGGGAACACGACTTTCTGCAGCACGTACGTCACGTAGGGAACTCCGGTTCGTTCGGCGGTCGAGCCGGAAGCCGATCCTACCGTGCCCGCCTCAGCGTCCGCCCTGAGCGCCGCGGGGCAGCTCGGGGGCCACGGGCAGGGGATCCCTCATCCGGTCGCGCCACGATCTCGACTGCCCGGCGCGCGCCGCGCACAGCACGAGCAGCATCCAGCCCGACCCGGTGATGGTGAAGCTCTCGAACATCGAGTAGACGAGCAGGGCGATGAGCACGAGCGGCGTCCAGGTGTAGACGACCGAGCGTCGCTCGCTCGCCTCCAGCCACGCTCGCACGAGCGCGGTGCCGCAGAAGAGCAGGAAGGCCAGCAGGCCGAACCAGCCCACCTGCAGCAGCACGTCGAAGTAGGCGTTGAGGGCCGAGGCGTGGCGTTCGCCCAGCAGGAAGTTGATCGACAGGAACGGGAACTCCGTGGGCGCCCAGGCGCCATACCAGCCCCATCCCTGCACCGGGTAGCGGGCGACGAAGTCGAGGATCATGTTCCACAGATCCGCGCGCGTCGAGAAGTCGGATCCCGCGCCGAGGAAGGCGATGATCGGTACGCGGATGACGTACGCCAGGCCGAGGCCCACCACGACGATGCCCGCGATGCTCGCCTGGAGCACGGGGCGCGAGGCCGCCGCGGTGTGCCGGACGACCATGAGGGTGAGGGTCGCGAGCCCCACGATCAACGCGATGATGATGATGCTCGGCGAGTCCGACAGGACCGCCAGGCTTCCCGCCAGCAGGACGGAGAAGACCGCGAGTCCCGGTCGGATCGAGGAGGTCCGCCACTCGACGAGGAACGTGATGAGCGCGACGACGGCGACGAAGCCGAGCGCGTTCCGGGTGCCGAAGATCCCCTGCACCGGTCCGAGCTCCGCGATCAGCCCCTGCACCCCCAGCAGCGGCAGCGGCATGTCGATGAGGATGCCGAAGAAGATCTCGACGCCGAGCGAGATCGCGAGCAGCCAGCGCATGACGTCGCCGAGGGCCCTCGCCGTCTGCAGGGTGTCGCGCACATGGGCGATGGCGATGGCGATGAGGGCGAACGCCGCCAGGGCCAGCCAGCCGCTGACCGACTTGGGCTTGTCGCTCGACCAGAAGATGCTCACGAGCGCCCAGCCCGCGAACAGCAGCACGGTGGTCGGTGCGATCTGCAGGGGCGAGAGGACGTCGCGGCGGGCGAAGAGGAGCCCCGCGGCGATCACGCAGAGTCCGACGATGATCGTGATGAAGGTGACGCGGCCCATGAGCTGCTCGATCGCGAAGCCGCTGAATGCCGCACCGAACGCCGTCAGCGTGAAGGCGCGCGCGAGACCGGCCGAACGCAGCAGCTCGCCGAGCGCACTCGGGCCGGTCGCTCGGGTCACGTGTCGCTCGCCACCGGGTCGCCCCGCTCGATCGCGAGCGAGGTCTCGGCGGGCCCGACGCCCACCAGCGGCGACTGCGCGACCTTGGCGCTCAGCATCACGATGAACATCCATCCCCACAGCAGCAGGGGACCGGACTCCGCCACGCCCTGCACGAGCAGCACCGTGGCGATGAGCGTCGGCAGCAGCGTCAGGGGGGAGTAGGGGCGGTCGGCCCGCAGGTCCCACCGGGGCCGGTCGATGGCGAAGAACCACGAGCGCCAGATGAACGAGACGAAGATGCCCGCCACGAGCAGGACGCCGACGATGCCCAGCTGGAGGAACACGTCGATCCACATGTTGTGGGCCTGCATGACGGTCTGGCCGTGGTCCACGATCCAGCGGTCGAACGCGGGGTCCCATGGCAGCCACGGCGTGGCGAAGCCCCATCCGATCACGGGATGCTCGACGGCGCGTGCGAGCACCGCCTGCCAGATGGACTCGCGTCCGGTGAGGTCGCTCGAGCGCCCGAGCAGACCGAAGATCGCGTCACGCCCGAACCAGAGGGCGCCCGCCCCGACGACGGCGACTCCCGCGTATGCCACGTAGTAGCGCGTACGACCGCCGGGGCGTCGTACCGTGCGCATCAGCAGGACCGTCGTGAGCACGACGACGACGGCCGCGGCCGACAGGTAGGCGGTGGCGGAGCCGGCCCGCACGAAGAGGAACAGGGTGAGCGCGAGCCAGATCCCGGCGCTCACGCGATTCTCGCTGCGCGCGGCGAAGCGGATGGCGAAGACGATCAGTCCGACAAGCGCGACGACGGCGAGCAGGTTGGCGTTGCCCTGGATGCCCTGGATGCGCCCCCCGTCGAAGAGGTTGTCGCGCGACCAGTAGACGATGGGGTTCAGCTTCTCGGTGGGCAGCACGAATCCGGGGAGGATCGGCCCGTGCACGAAGATCGAGACGCCGAGTTCGAACAGGAGCGATGCGCCGAGCACCCACTTCAGCGCCGCCGAGATGGCGGCGACCGTCTCGCGCCAGGTCAGGACGGCCGCGATGAAGAGCCCTTGGAAGCTCGTGACCGCCAGGAGCGACCAGGTGAGGGCCGTGGTCCCGGGCCACGCCGACCAGATGATCGAGAGCGCCGCCCAAAGGGCGTAGACGATGACGAACCACGGCAGTCGTCGCGGATTGACGCTCGGGCGCAGCGCGACCCAGAGCACGATCGACACGGCGGCCGCCGCATACGCCAGACCCGCCGCCACGACGGCGCCGAAGGCGAGGACCCACGCGACTCCCGCCAGCGCCTGCACGAGGACGAACACGCACCACGCGCGCAGCAGCAGGTGCCCGGTGCGCTCGCGCACGGGGGCTGCGGGCACCGGCCCGGCGGGGTGCTGGGTTCGAACGGCCATGATGCCCCAGATTAGCCCGCGCGCCTCGTAGGCTGGGGGCGTGCTGGCGCCCTTGACGAACACGCCCCGCGACTACGCATGGGGATCCTCCACCCTGATCGCCGAGCTGGAGGGGCGTGTCCCCTCCGGTCGTCCCGAGGCGGAGGTGTGGTTCGGGGACCATCCGGGCTCTCCGGCGCTCCTGCAGGACGGTTCCTCGCGCACGCTCGACGCGTGGTTCGCCGCCGAGGGCGTGGCCACCGACTCGCCGGAGCGGCTGCCCTACCTGCTGAAGCTGCTGGCCGCGGGGTCGCCCCTCTCGATCCAGGTGCATCCGTCGCAGGAGCAGGCGCGCGCCGGCGCCGCCCGCGAGGATGCCGCCGGGATCGCCGTCGACGCCCCGCACCGCAACTACCGCGACGACAACCACAAGCCCGAGGTGATCGTCGCCGTCAGCGACACGTTCGAGGCGCTGGCCGGGCTGCGCCCGCTCGCCCGCACGCGCGTGCTCCTCGACGCACTCGGCGATGCCCCCGGGGTGGCGCGGCTGCGCGAGGTGCTGGGCGCGACCGACGACGCGGCAGCGCTGCGCGATGCGCTCGCCTGGCTGCTCTCGGGCACCGCCGGCCCGGCCGTGGCGGAGATCATCGCCGCCGTGCGCGCGGCGACGTCGGAGACGTTCGCGACCGAGATCGCGGCCATCGGTCGCATCGCCGACGCCTATCCGGGCGACCCGGGCGTCGTGGTGGCGCTGCTGATGAACCACGTGACGCTCCGACGGGGCGAGGCCGTCTACGTCCCCGCCGGCGTCCTGCACGCCTACCTCTCGGGTCTCGGTGTGGAATTGATGGCGGCCAGCGACAACGTGCTGCGCGGCGGGTTGACGCCCAAGCACATCGACGTGGACGAGCTCCTCGCGATCGTCGACACCCGTCCCGGCGAGCCGCCGCTCCTGCCCGCGGTGGCGGGGGAGCCGGGGGTGGACGTGTTCGCCCCGGGCATCGAGGACTTCGAGCTGCTGCGGGTCGTCGTCGCGGAGGGGGAGGTGCGCCGCATCCGGCTGCGCGGCCCCGCGATCGCGCTCGCCACGGCGGGCGCACCCGTCGTCACCGCGCCCGGCGGCCGGGTCGAGCTCGTCCCGGGCGGCGCGGCCTTCGCCTCGCCCGACGAGCGGACCCTCGAGATCACCGGTGCGGGGGAGCTGTACCTCGCGATGCCCGGCCGAGTGCCGCGGCGCCCCGCAGCCGGCTGAGACAGCGTCGCCGCCGGCGGACCGTCGGCGGACCGTCGATAACGAATCCGCCCCATCCGACACGCCGTCGGCGCGTCGCGAAGATTCAAGCACGGGTTGAGGGTTTACGATCTGCGACTTGCAATCGTCGAATCACACCTGTGTAATTTAGTCATCCGTCGCAGGGCGCGAGGGTGATGATGTGGGGAGAGCACATGACGGGCGCACAGTACCGTTCGGGCGTTCCCGACAACTGGTTCGTCGATCCGGTCTTCCTGGGGGTTCCCGGGGTCCGCCGCGACGCGCCGGTCGACGAGGAGAACCAGCTCTCCTGGCAGACCGACGCCCTGTGCGCGCAGACCGATCCTGAAGCCTTCTTCCCCGAGAAGGGCGGCTCCACCCGGGATGCCAAGCGCATCTGCACGACGTGCGACGTCCGCGGGGAGTGCCTCGAGTACGCGCTGCAGAACGACGAGCGCTTCGGGATCTGGGGCGGACTCAGCGAACGCGAACGACGCAAGCTCAAGAAGCGCGCCGTCTGACACGCGGACGCGGCAGATCGATGTTTCCGGCGCGTGCGCGCGGCGTCTCGATTCCTCCCGCTTAGGCTGACCGAGTCATGCCCGCCCGTGTTCACGCCCTCCTCGTCGTGCGCCCCGACGACCGCAAAGCGGTCGCAGCGCACCTCCGCCGCACCCTCGACGCGCTCGCGGCGCAGTCCCGCCCGGTCGACGCCGTCACGATCGTGCTCTGCGGTCCCGACCGCACCCTGACGGAGCTCGCCGCCTCCTCCGGCGCCGAAGGCGTGATCACCGCGAGCGGATCGACGACCTTCGCCGACGCCGTGCGGATGGCGTCGTCGCGCATCACGGGCGACGTGGTCTGGTTGCTCGCGCAGGACACCGCACCCGCGCCCGATGCGCTCGCGCGCCTGCTCGGCGGCCTGGAGAAGGCGCCGTCGGTCGCCGTGGTCGCCCCCAAGCTCGTGGACTGGGACGACGACGGCCGGATCGTGTCGCTCGGCATGACGATGACGCCGGCGGGACGCACCGTCGGGCTCGCCGACGACGAACTCGACCAGGGCCAGCACGACGGCACCGAGGACAGCCTGGGGGCGGACGTCCGCGGTCTGCTCGTGCGCGCCGACCTCTGGCGGACGCTGCGGGGCGTCGACCCCGCGCTCGCCGGTGCCGACGAGGGTCTGGATCTGGGCGTGCGCGCCCGTCTGGCCGGCTTCCGCGTCAGCCTCGTCCCCGCCGCGCGCGTCGCGGTGGCCGGCGACGGCACGGCCGGGCTTCCCTCGCCCACCACCCGCCGCCGCATCCGTCGTCGGTGGCTCGCCATCCGCGTCGCGCAGCTGCACCGCCGTCTCGTCTACGCGCCCGCCGGCGTCGTGCCGCTGCATTGGCTCTCGCTCCTCCCGCTCTCGCTGTGGCGTGCGGCGGTGCTGCTGCTGGCCAAGCAGCCCGCCCGGGTGCTGCCCGAATGGGGCGCGACGATCGCCGTCTTCTTCCGCTGGGGGGCCATCGCCCGCGCGCGCGCCCTCATCCGGCACTCCCGCACGGTCTCGTGGAGCCAGCTCTCGACGCTGCGCATCACGCGCGCGGATCTGCGCCAGCGCTTCGATGCCGACGCGGATGCCGACGCGATCGATCGCCCGGTGCGCGAGGACCTGCGCTTCTTCACCGGCGGAGGGGCCTGGATCGTCCTCGCCGCGCTCGTGGTGTCGATCCTCGCCTTCCCGACGCTGCTCGCCTGGCCCGTGCTGGGAGGCGGCGCCCTGGAGCCGCTGCGCGCGACCGTCGTGCAGCTGTGGGCGGATGCCGCCTACGGGCTGCGTTCGGTCGGTCTCGATGCGATCGGCCCCGCCGATCCCTTCGCCGCCGTCATCGCGCTCGTCGGTTCGCTCTGGCCGGGGGATCCCTCGCGCGCGCTCGTGCTCCTCTGGCTCGCGGCGCTGCCCTTGGCGACGCTCGGCGGCTGGTTCGCGGCGACGCGTCTCACGGGTAACTCGCTGCTGCGCAACACCGCCGCGATCGTGTGGGCGCTCGCCCCCACCTTCTGGGCGGCACTCGTGGAGGGGCGCCCGGCGGCCGTCATCGCGCACCTGATCCTGCCGTGGCTGCTGTACGCGGGCGCCGTCGCCCATCGCTCGTGGGCCGCGGCCGGTGCCGCGTCCCTCCTGCTCGCGGCACTCCTGGCGTGCGCGCCCTCGCTCGGCCCGGCCCTGCTGGCCGTCTGGGCGCTCGCCGTCATGCTGACCGTGGTCGCGCGGGGCGGACGCGGCGTCGGCCAGATCGTCTGGACGATCGTCCCCACCCTCGTCCTGTTCGCGCCCCTCGCCTGGCGTCAGCTGCGCAGCGGCACCCCGTGGGGCCTCCTCGCGGACCCCGGTGTCGTGTGGGCGGGGCCTCAGGCGGCCGCGGATGCGAGCGGGCGGCTCGGGCTCGCCGCGGGCTTCCCGACCGCCGATCTGGGCGGATGGGCGTCGCTCTTCGCCGGCACGTCGCTCGCGCCGTACGCCGCGGTCGTCCTCCTGCTCGTGGCGCCGTTGGGCGCGCTGGCCCTGCTCTCTCTGCTCACGCCGCGCTGGATGGTGTCGGCGATCCTCGTCATCGTCGCACTGCTGGGACTGGGGACCGCCTTCGCGGCCGTCGGGATCTCCGTCGCCGTCTCGGCCGGGTCCGTCCCGGTGGCGCTCTGGCCGGGTGCCGCGCTCAGCGTGGCCTGGCTCGGCGCCCTCGGGGCTGCGATCGTGGCGCTCGATGCCGGGCTCCCGGTGCGGCGCCGTGCGCTGCGGGTCGGCGGCTCGGTCGTGCTGATCGGCACCCTCGTCGTGCTCGCGTTCCCCGCCGTGACGGCGACGCTGCGCGACGCGAGCCTCCTCCAGAACGGCCCCGCCGCCACTCTCCCCGCTTACGTCGCCGCCCAGGGGCGCGACGACCAGTCGGTGGGGACGATCGTGCTCTCACCGCAGGGGGACGGGTCGATCGCGACCCGCGTCGTCTGGGGAGGGAGCGACTCGCTCGGGGGGCAGTCCACGCTCACCTCGACCCGCCTGGAGCCGACCGACGCCGACCGCGAGGTCGCCGCCCTCACCGCGGACCTCGTGACCTCGACCTCCGACGACATCGTCGCGCGGGTCGCCGCCCACGGCATCAGTTTCGTCGTCATCGCGCCCGCCGTCGAGGGAGAGTCCGATGCCGCCCGCGCGGTGCGGCTCTCGGCGGGCACGGCCCTCGACCAGCGCCGAGATCTCGACGACGTCGGCACGACGCCCAAGGGCGAGCTGTGGCGCGTCACGAGCGACGTCGCCGCGCGTCCCGTGCCGACCGCATCCGATCACCGCCTCACGGTCGGGATCGCCGCCGTGCAGCTCGTGACGGTCGCCGTCGCGTTGCTGCTCTCGTTCCCCACGGCGGCGTCCCGTCGCCAGGCGCGGCGCACCCCCCGCGCCGTCGGCCCGCGCGCCCGGGAGGAGCAGCGATGAAACGACGCACCTGGATCAGCTGGGCAGCGACCAGCACGCGCCTGGTCGTCGGCGCCGCGGGAGCGGCCGGGATCGTCCTCGTCGTCGGGATCGGCGTGGCGGCCCCGTGGCCGACCCACGAGCGCGCGCCGCTCAGCGTCGAGGTGACGCCGACGCCCGCCGACACCGTGCTCTCCTGCGCCGGCCCTCTCATCGCGCTCGCGCGGGACGCGACACAGGCGGGCGGGCTCACGGCGGCCGCGACCAGCGACGTCGTCTCGGCATCGGTCGGCGCCGACGCCGACATCTCCACCTCCGCCTCGGTCCCCGGCGTCGCCGGCAGCGAGGGGGCGACGGTCGTCACCGCGAACCCCGAGAACGGATCCCGCTCGGATGCGGCGGCCTCCGGCAGCGCCTCGGTCGCGGCCGACGACATCCGCGGCTTCGCCGCCTCGGCCTGCCAGCCCACCCGCATCGAATCGTGGCTCGTCGGAGGATCGACGACCACGGGATCGGGCGACCTGATCCTGCTCTCCAACCCCTCGGATGTCGTGGCGACCGTCGACCTGTCGCTGTACGGCGCCACCGGCCTCACCCTGCCGCCGGGTGGCGCGGATCTCGTGGTCGCCGCGCGTACGCAGCGCATCGTGCCGCTCGCCGCCCTCGGCGTGGGCGAGGAAGCACCCGTGGTGCGGGTCACCGCCGCCGGCGCGCCCGTCGCCGCCGCGCTGCAGTCGAGCATCACCCGGACGCTCCTGCCCGGCGGAGTCGACCAGAGCGGTATGGTCGCGGGCGCCGCGAACACGCATGTCATCCCGGGCGTCCAGGTCGCGCAGAGCGCGGTCGACGCGGCGGACGCCGGCGCGACGACGCTGCTGCGCCTGCTGTCACCCGGCCTCGCCGGCTCCGTCGACATCGCGGTGCAGGACCAGACCGGTGCCGAGGTGCTGCGGCGCGACGTGCCGGTCGAGGCCGATCGTCCCGCCGAGGTCGACCTGGCGGGGCTCGCCGCGGGGTCCTACGTGGTGACGGTGCGCGCCGAGGTGCCCGTCGTCGCCGCGGTCTGGCAGGCCACGGGCCTCGGTGAGAACGCGGACTTCGTCTGGAACACGCCCGCCGACGTCCTCGACAAGCCGGCGCTCGTCGCCGTGCCCGACGGCCCCTCACCGCTGCTCGTCCTCGCCGCGACCGCCGGTCCCGCGCAGGTGACGCTGGAGCCGGTGAGCGGCGGCGGCGCCGAGCAGCGCGTGACGGTGGATGCGGGAGGCGTCGCCACGGTGGCGCTGACCCCGGGGACGGTCTACCGTCTCGACAGCGGGAGCCCCGTGCGCGCGAGCGTCGCCTTCCTCGGCGACGGCGCCATCGGCGGGTTCCCGGTGCTGCCGGCGGATGCGGCGGCGGCCGCGCTCACGGTCCACCCGTAACCGGGGGACCGGGGTCGGTCAGAGGAAGCGGAACCGGTCGGGACCGAGGTCCCACGGATCGCGCCCCAGGTACTCCGCCGCGGCGCGGAAGACGCAGCTCTCGATCATCATCCTGCGGTGCGCGTCGTCGTTGCGGTGGAGGTGCGCCAGACGCTCGATCGGCAGCCGGTAGAGGACGATGCGTCCTTCCTCGGGCAGTGCCGTCCACCGGGGGATACCGTCGGCATCCGCGGCGGCCGGCATGTCGGCGATCTCGAAGCGCACGTCGCGCAGCTCCGACCACGCGCCCCGCAGGAACTCGGCCACCGAGCCGACGGCCAGGTCGAATCTGTCGACGCGTGTCTCGAGAGGCGGGAGCGGCGGACGCACCACCGCACTCCGGCCCTCGCGACCGTGACGGCCGTGTCGTGAGGGGCGCCCCCGTGCGGGAGCTGCGCGGGACCGCCGGCGGATCATCCCCCCAGTCTACGGTTCGCACGCGGCGCGGCATGCGGGCGGCGGCGGATCGGCTGGGTAGGGTCGAGGTGATGCGGGAGAGACAGTGCTCGAAGGTGGCGTGCGCGCGCGAGGCGATCGCCACGCTCACCTACGATTACGGCGACCAGATGGCGGCGCTCGGGCCCCTCGGGCGCGCGGGCGATCCCCACGCGCACGACCTCTGCGCCGTGCACACCGAGCGGCTCTCGTTGCCCAAGGGGTGGCTCGTCATCCGTCACGAGACGCTCCGTGCGTGACGCCGCGGTAACACGCCCCGCTCGGCGCGATGCGTGGGTGAGAATGGGATCATGCCCACCGCCACGCAGCACACCGTCGAACACGCCGTCCGCGACCTGACGCTGGCCGAGGCCGGACGCCATCAGCTCCGCCTCGCCGAGAACGAGATGCCCGGACTCATGGCGCTGCGCGAGGAGTTCGCCGCCTCGCAGCCGCTGCGCGGGGCACGGATCGCCGGATCGCTGCACATGACGGTGCAGACGGCCGTCCTGATCGAGACACTCGTGGCGCTGGGCGCCCAGGTGCGCTGGGCGAGCTGCAACATCTTCTCGACGCAGGACGAGGCGGCCGCGGCGGTCGTCGTCGGCCCCGACGGGACCCTGGACGAGCCGCGCGGCGTGCCGGTGTTCGCCTGGAAGGGCGAGACGCTCGAGGAGTACTGGGCCCTCGCCGACCGCATCTTCGACTGGAGCGCCGAGGGCTTCGACGGGCCCAACCTCATCCTCGACGACGGAGGCGACGCGACCCTGCTCGTGCACCGGGGCGTCGAGTTCGAGGCGGCGGGCGCCGTGCCGGATGCCGATGCCTCCGCATCCGCCGAGTACCGCGTCGTCCTCGACACCCTGCGTGCGTCGCTGGCGCGCGACCCGCAGCGTTTCACCCGCCTGGCGGCGGGACTGCTCGGCGTCACGGAGGAGACGACGACCGGTGTGCACCGCCTCTACGAGCTCGCCGCCGAGGGGAAGCTCCTCTTCCCCGGCATCAACGTCAACGACTCGGTGACGAAGTCGAAGTTCGACAACAAGTACGGCATCCGCCACTCGCTGCCCGACGGCATCAACCGCGCCACCGACGTGCTGATCGGCGGCAAGACCGTCTTCATCGTCGGCTACGGCGACGTCGGCAAGGGCGCGGCGGAGTCGCTGCGCGGTCAGGGCGCCCGCGTCATCGTCGGCGAGGTCGACCCCATCTGCGCGCTGCAGGCCGCGATGGACGGCTACCAGGTGGCGCGTCTGGAGTCCGTCATCGACCAGATCGACATCGTCGTGACGGGAACGGGCAACACCCGCGTGGTGACGGTCGAGCACCTCCTCGGCCTCAAGCACCTCGCGATCGTGGGCAACGTCGGGCACTTCGACGACGAGATCGACATGGCGGGCCTCGAGGCGCTCCCGGGCGTCGAGAAGATCGAGATCAAGCCGCAGGTGCACGAGTACCGCCTGCCCACCGGGCGCAGCATCCTCGTACTGAGCGAGGGCCGGCTGCTGAACCTCGGCAACGCCACCGGGCACCCGTCCTTCGTCATGAGCGCGTCGTTCACCAACCAGGTGCTGGCCCAGATCGAGCTGTTCACGCGTACCGAGGAGTACCCGGTCGGCGTGTACACGCTGCCGAAGCTCCTCGACGAGAAGGTGGCGCGCCTGCACCTGGCCGCTCTCGGGGTGGAGCTCACCGAACTGACCGACGAGCAGTCCGCCTACCTCGGCGTGCCGGTCGACGGCCCGTACAAGCTCGAGCACTACCGCTACTGAGGCGGGTCGCGCCCCGCCTCAGCGCGGCGGCGTGAGCTGCGCTGCGCGGTCGTCGCGGAGCCGGATCGCGGCGAGCTCCCGGGTGAACCGGACCGCCACGACCGCGCGCACGAACAGTTCCGGATCGGCCGCGGGGATCGGCGACACCGACGCGGCCGCCTCGCGCGCCAGCTCGGACGCCAGCCGCATCCGCACCGGCGGATCGAGCTGCTCTGCCTGTCGGACGAAACGGCCCAGGCGCCGCGCCAGACCCGCGGGCAGGGGGGCGACGTCGGCCACCGCGGCCCACGCGGCGAGCGAGGGCGGAACCGTGGGCTCGATGGTGGGCAGCCGCTGCGCCCGTGTGCGCTCGCTGTAGGTGCCGGCCATGAGGTCGCCCAGACGTTGCGACCGCGGCGTGAACGCCCCCGTCACGGCGGCGACCGTGCCGAGCGTCAGCCAGATCTCCAGCACCCCGACGAGCGCGCGGATGAGCGCCTGGCGGAAGCCGGAGGCCCCGCCGTCCGAGCGGACGATCCGTCCGCCCACGGCGAGCTTGCCGAGACTGCGCCCGGCGGTGGCGGTCTCGACCGCCGTCGGCACGAAGACCGCGACGAGCGCGAACATCGCGATCCCGAGGATGGGGAACACCGCCGCGTCCAGCCCGATCCCGCCCCACCAGCTGACCGCCCACAGGAAGAGGACGAACACCAGGCCCGCGGCGAGGAAGTCGATGAGCGCGCCGAGGGCCCGAAGGAAGAACCCCACCGGCTGCACATCGAGCGCCACCGCCTCTCCGGTGAGGACTTCGTCCTGTCCGATCTCGACGATGGTCACGGGGGAGGCCATGGGTAGAGTCAAACATATGGACCTCGATGCCATGACGGCCGCGCACCGGCACGAGTGGGAGCGGCTCGACGAGCTGTCCCGCGCGCGACGACTCGCCGCCGGCGAGCAGGTCGACGAACTCATTACGCGGTACCGCGCGGCATCCGCCGACCTCGCCGAGATGAAGACGGCCGCCGGGCGCAGCGTGCAGGCCGACCATCTGTCTCTCGTGCTCTCCCGCGCGCGTCTGCGGCTGACGGGCGCCGGCGAGAACGTGCTGCGCCGCATCCCGCGGTTCTTCCTGCGGCAACTGCCGACGGCCCTCTACCGCGTGCGCTGGATGACGCTCGTCGTCGCGGGGGCGTTCGTCCTGGCCTCGGGGCTGGTCGCCGCCTGGATCTCGAGCGACCCCGCCCTCCTCGCCTCCCTCGGCAGCGAGGCGCAGCTCTCGGCCTACGCGCGGGACGAGTTCACGGGCTATTACACCGAGAATCCCGCCGCCGTCTTCGCCGGTACCGTGTGGACCAACAACGCGTGGATCGCGGCGCAGTGCGTGCTCTTCGGCATCACGGGGATCTGGCCGGTGTACGTCGTCGTCCAGAACGCCGTGGGCATCGGCACCGCAGCCGCGGTGATGGCGGGCTACGACCGGCTCGACGTCTTCTTCGCGTTCATCCTGCCGCACGGCCTGCTCGAGCTGACCTGCATCTTCGTGGCGGCGGCCGCAGGGCTCCAGATCTTCTGGGCCTGGGTGGCGCCGGGGCGTCGCTCCCGCGCCGAGTCGCTCGCCTCGGCGGGGCGTTCGCTCGCGACCGTCGCGATCGGTCTCGTCTTCGCGCTCGCGCTGTCGGGGGTCGTCGAGGGGTACGTCACGCCGCAGCCCTGGCCGGTGGCGGTCAAGATCGCCCTCGGCGCCGCGGCACTCGCCGTCTTCCTCGTGTACATGCTGCTCGTGGGCGGCCGGGCGGTGCGCCGCGGGGAGTCCGGCGACATGACCGAGGACGACATCGGTGCGCCCGAGGTCGTCGCGGGCTGATCCGCGTCATCCGCCGTTCATCCGCGTGTTCTTTTGATCAGATCAAAAGAAGCCGTAGGATGACGGTGTGCCCGCCGCATCCGCTCCTCCCACCGACGCCGCCATCCGCGGCGCGGGACTGCGAGTGACGGGAACCAGACGCGGGGTGTACGACGCGCTGCACGAGGCCCCGCACGCGCGGGCCGACGAGGTGTTCGAGCGCGTGCGCCGTGCCCTCCCCGGCGCCAGCATGCAGTCCGTCTACAACGCGCTCGGCGACTTCGTCGGCGCGGGGCTGGCGCGACGGATCGAACCGGCCGGCCACGCCGGGCTGTTCGAACTGCGCGTCGCCGACAACCACCACCACATCGTCTGCCGCAGCTGCGGCCGGGTCGAGGACGTCGAGTGCGTCACCGGATCCGCGCCCTGCCTGCATCCCGACGACACGGCCGGATTCTCGGTCGAGGTCGCGGAGGTCACGTTCTGGGGCCTCTGCCCCGCGTGCACGGCAGCGTCCGCGAACTGACCGACCCCACGCTCCCCACGAAAGGAACGCCATGTCCGACATCCAGACGGGATGCCCGATCCCTCACGACGGCGCCGACGAGACACGTCTGCCCATCGGCCCCTCCGAGCCCGACGCCGAGCCCGATGGCGTGCTCCCGCACCCGACCGCCGGCTCGGCGAACCGCGTGTGGTGGCCGAAGAAGCTGAACCTGCGACTGCTGGCGAAGAACCCCGTCGTCGGCAACCCGCTCGATGAGCAGTTCGACTACAAGGCGGCCTTCGAGGCGCTCGATCTCGCCGAGGTCAAGAAGGACATCTCGGATGTGCTCACCACCTCGCAGGACTGGTGGCCGGCGGACTTCGGTCACTACGGCCCGCTCATGATCCGCATGGCCTGGCACAGCGCGGGCACCTACCGCGTCACCGACGGCCGTGGCGGAGGTGGCCAGGGGCAGCAGCGCTTCGCACCGCTCAACAGCTGGCCCGACAACGTGAACCTCGACAAGGCACGGCGTCTGCTGTGGCCGGTCAAGAAGAAGTACGGCCAGTCCATCTCGTGGGCCGACCTCATGATCCTCACCGGCAACGTCGCGCTCGAGTCGATGGGCTTCCAGACCTTCGGCTTCGCCGGCGGTCGTGAGGACGTCTGGGAAGCGGACGACGACGTGTACTGGGGCCCCGAGACCAGCTGGCTGGGCGACGACCGCTACTCCGGCGACCGCGAGCTCGAGAAGCCGCTCGCCGCGGTGCAGATGGGGCTCATCTACGTGAACCCCGAGGGCCCGAACGGGGAGCCGGATCCGCTGCGCTCGGCGCGCGACATCCGCGAGACGTTCGGCCGGATGGCCATGAACGACGAGGAGACCGTGGCGCTCATCGCCGGCGGTCACACGTTCGGCAAGACGCACGGCGCCGCACCCGACTCCAACGTGTCGGACGACCCCGAGGCCGCGGGCCTCGAGGAGCAGGGCCTGGGCTGGAAGAACGCCCACGGCACCGGCACCGGCGACGACACCATCACGAGCGGGCTCGAGGTCACCTGGACCTACCACCCGACCCGCTGGGACAACGAGTTCTTCCACATCCTCTACGCGTACGACTGGGAGCTGTTCAAGAGCCCCGCCGGCGCATGGCAGTGGCGGCCCACGAACGGCGCGGGCAGCGACATGGTGCCGCTCGCCCATTCGGACGGACGCCGGGAGCCCCGCATGCTCACGAGCGACATCGCGCTGCGCGTCGACCCGGAGTACGGCAAGATCTCCAAGCGCTTCAACGAGGACCCGCAGGCCTTCGCCGATGCGTTCGCCCGTGCCTGGTTCAAGCTGACGCACCGCGATATGGGACCCAAGCCCCGCTACCTGGGCGCCGAGGTCCCCGCCGAGGAGCTCATCTGGCAGGACCCGGTCCCCGCGGTCGACCACGAGCTGATCGATGCCGCGGACGCGGCGACGCTGAAGCAGCCGATCCTGGCGTCGGGGCTCACCGTCAGCGAGCTCGTCTCCACGACCTGGGCGGCCGCATCCACCTTCCGCGGCAGCGACAAGCGCGGCGGCGTCAACGGCGCCCGCATCCGCCTCGCCCCGCAGAAGGACTGGGAGGTCAACAACCCCGCGCAGCTCGCTCGTGTGCTGGAGGTCCTCGAGGGCGTCCAGGCAGCGTTCAACGACGGGCGTACGGACGGCAAGAGGGTCTCGCTCGCCGACCTGATCGTGCTGGCGGGCAACGCCGGTGTCGAGAAGGCGGCGGCGGATGCCGGCGTCGAGGTGGAGGTCCCCTTCCGCGCCGGCCGCACCGACGCGAGCGCCGAGCAGACCGAGGCGCACTCGTTCGCGTTCCTCGAGCCCGGCGCCGACGGCTTCCGCAACTACGTCAAGGGACGCCAGCCGCTGCCCGCCGAGTACCTGCTCGTCGACAAGGCGAACCTGCTGACGCTCAGCGCCCCCGAGATGACCGTGCTCATCGGCGGCCTCCGGGTGCTCGGCACCAACTGGGACGGCTCCGCCTACGGCGTGCTGACCGAACGCCCCGGCGTGCTGACGAACGACTACTTCGTCAACCTGCTGGAGCTCGGCAACACGTGGAAGCCGCTCGACCCGGGCTCGCACGCCTTCGTCGCCACGAAGGACGGCAGCGGTGAGGCGCTGTGGACGGGAACCCGCAACGACCTCGTGTTCGCGTCCAACTCGGAACTGCGCGCGCTCGCCGAGGTCTACGCGAGTGACGACGCCACCGAGAAGTTCGTGCGCGACTTCGTCGCCGCATGGACGAAGGTCACCGAGCTGGACCGCTTCGACCTGGTCTGACTCGCACGGATCGCTCCGCACCCCGAAGGGCCCGCACTCCTCCCGAGTGCGGGCCCTTCGCATCCCCGCCCGCCCTGGCCCTGCCCACCCTGGCCGCTTCGCTATCCCGCCGAGCGCACATCCCGTCGTCGAGCGCACATGGTCCGCGATGTGCCGTTCTGGGTGGTTGGAACATTACAAGGTACAGGCAATCTTTGGTTTTCATTTATGGCCAGGC